>NZ_LMVE01000048.1:0-203898 GCF_001432185.1 Cylindrospermopsis sp. CR12
AGCAAGGGTAGTATGGGGGGGCGCAATTATTTGTGGGGGGGAACGAGACCCATGGGGGTGTTGGGTTTCATGCTTCAACCCAACCTACGTTCATCTTATATTTAATTCCACTCGCCTACTTATAACATTACAATGATAGTAAAATAAGTTTTTGAAAACTTGCCATTAGCGTGTGATATGCCAGAAAAAAATTTCCCAGACCAAAGCACCCGATTGTTTTCTCACCTCAAATTTGATGGAGAGCGATTAAATCATCAACCGGGTAGCCTTTTAGGTAGCACAGCTTTAATCACTGGAACTACCATTGGTGCTGGTATTCTTGCCCTACCTGCAGTTACCCTACCTTCAGGTGTATTACCTTCTAATGTTGCCATTTGTCTGGTTTGGCTCTACACCCTATTATCGGGGTTACTAATTGCAGAAATTACTGTAAATGTGATGAGTATGGAGGGAATTGCTCACATTGGTTTTTTGGCAATTGTGGAAAAAAAATTGGGTAATTTAGGAGCAAGAATAGCAGGTGCTGCTTATTTAATTGAGCATTATGCTATTTTGGTGGCATATATTAGTCGAGGGGGAGATATCCTCATATCTACTTTTGCCAAAATATGCAATTTAGATCAGGATTTACCCCATTGGTTAGGTACAACAACTTTTACTATATTATTTGGAGGGATGTTGTATTGGGGGAAAGAGAAATTTGTGGAAAAATTAAATAATGTGTTGGTAGGAATTGTGATTGTTTCCTTTATGGGAATATTATTTTTGGGGGTTGGTCATATAAAAACTTCTCTATTCTTGTTCCAAAATTGGACCGCTGTGGGTGGTGCTATTTCAGTTATTTGTGTGACTCTTTTTTATCAGAATATTGTTCCTGTGGTAGTGACTCAATTGGAAGGAGATATCCCCAAAATTAGAAAATCTATTATCATTGGTTCTGGTATTCCTCTAATTTTATTTCTTTGCTGGAATACTGTTATTTTGGGCAGTGTGAATTTTGAATTTTGGCAAATAAATCAACCTAACGGATCTATTTTCGATCCCTTACAAGTTTTACAAGGAGGGGGAGCAGGAGAAGTTTTGGCCATCATATTAACTGTGTTCTCGGAATTTGCTATTGTCACATCCTTTATTGGTTTTGTCTATGGATTGATTGATTTCTTTCAGGATCTTTACCGTCTCAATCAGATGAAAATTTCCCGGTTACCTATTTTCTCTCTGGTGCTGCTTCCACCCCTGGGTTTGGGCACAATCAACCCCTACATCTTTTTTATAGCTATAGAATATAGTGGGATCCTCACTGTTTCAATTTTGGGTGCTATTATTCCCGCAATTGTTAGTTGGCAACAACGACAAAAACTACCAAATTCTATTTACCAGTCCCTGATTCCCGGTGGGAAAATCACATTGGCTATGATGATCATCATAGCAGTAACTCTAATGACAAAACAAGTTATAGAAATTATTTCTCTAATACAAATAAATATCCCTACCTTATTTTATCTATTAGCCAATTGATCACACCTTCCACATCTGTTACCTGTTCTCCAGGTGGTAGGGGTGGACGCTTTACCATCACCACTGGTATACCCATCTCCCTTGCTGCTATAATTTTTGGGTAGGTGGCGCTCCCCCCACTGTTTTTACTGACGATCGCATCTATATTATATCGGGTGCAAATCTCTCTTTCGTCTCTCAAATCAAAGGGTCCTCTATTGAATAATATCTCTCCACGCGGAATCTTACTATCTACCTCTGGAGGATCAATCATTCGCATTAAAAACCATATTTCCTCTAGATGAGCAAAAGCTCCTATTTCTTGTCTACCTATGGTTAAAAAAACTCTTTTGATTGGGTTGATTTGGTTTTTAAAAACTTGGTGACTCACTCTCTGCTTATCTAAAATGACCGCAGCTTCCCTATTGTTCTCTACTTCAATCCAATTATCCCCCGATTCTTTTTCCCAACCTGGACGATGAAATAATAATCGGGGAATCCCTACCTCTCTAGCTGCTGTGTCCGCATTCCAAGATATCCTATCCGCAAACGGATGACTCCCATCAATTACAATATCAATTTTCTGTTCCCGTAAATATTCTACTAACCCAGGTACACCCCCAAAACCGCCAATGCGCACGTTAGGGGGCATAACCGGATTCTTGGTTCGACCCGCCCACGATGCGATCGCCTGTATTTCCGGAATTTGATTTATTTTGTTAGTGATTTCTATGGCATCACCGGTACCACCAAGAATTAAAACGCGTATCATAAATATAGGTAAAGGTTAGTTAAAATCTCAAACCAACACCACCTTGTACTGAAACAGCTGTGGAACTACTATTACGGTAAGCGTCAAAGGCAATAATGGCGTTACCAAAAATTACTGCACTGCTATTGGGTATGGCATAGTCAATACCGGGTTGGAGGGCAAAACTGATTTTATTACCAACGGGGGAAGGGGTGTCACCACTGGTCAAAACCACACCTGCTCCTAAGTAAATATCAGTTTGCCAATTAATGGGAATGTCGTAGGAAACGGTGGGCACTACTGCTGTACCTTTACCAATTAGAGCTTGGGTGCGGAAGGAAACTGGAGCTTCTAATAACTTATATCGAAAGGCTAAGATTCCACCAACTTGACCGTTTTGGGTGTCCACCGTTGGCCCTACACCCACATAACTACCATAAGCTACTTGCGCTAATGCGGGTTTTTGATTCATCAATAAGCTAAAAACCAACCCAATACCTAAAAGAGAAACTAAGCGTTGAGTACATTTCATAACAGTTTAACACTCCTTATAGTTATGGACAACGAGGATGAATTCCTCCATTGGTGCAAATGAAGGCTAATTGTTGAACATCTAAGTTTTTAGCATTGCTAAAATCTACACCCTGAACAATAGCTGCTTGGGAACCAAGATCTGAGGTTTCTACAAATCTATCTTTAGGATCCTGTTTACCAGGAAATAAGATCGCTCCCTGAAAATCCGTACCTTCCAAATTTGCCCCTCTTAAATCAGCACGACTAATATCAGCACTGCGTAGGTTTGTGTTAGTCATGTTAGCATAACGCAAAATAGCACCAGAAAGATTGGCAGCACTAAAATTAGCACTGTTTAAGTTGGCATGATTTAAATAAGATTCGGAGAGGTCTGCACCTTGCCAATTAGTTTTAGTTAAGTTGGCATGGGAAAGTTGGGATCCTATAGCAGAAACCCGAGCCAATTGAGCAGCATATAAATCGGCTTCTTGTAGCTGTGCACCGCTAATATCTGCTCCGGTGAGAACGGCATCTTGCAAGGTCGCTTGTTGTAGATCTGAACCTACAAGTTGGGCACTGCTAAGGTTGGCATCTATCAACTTGCTACTTGCTAGATTTGCTCTGTTTAACACCGAACGACTTAGATCTACACGACTCATTAAAACTCGACTGAGATTGGCGTTGGATAGATTGGATCTTTTTAGTTGGGCTTTACTCAAGTCGGCTATAATATCATCGTAGGTGTCCCAACGACCATCTTCTCCTACACTGCGAAAACGACTGCCTTTAAAACTAGATTGGTTAAGATTGGCAGATTTAAATATCAACCCGGATAAATCTACATTTTCTAGCACTAATTGAAATTGAGAATTTTCTTCGGCATTTTGCGGACCTAATTGAATCCCTGTTAAGTCTAAGTCGTGAGTTTTGCCACTATAAATGGCTAATATTTTGTTGATGGTCTGTTGGTTGATGTTTAACAGTTGTTCCCCCACACTACCAGAAATAGCACCGGATTTGATTTCTTTGCCAATGAACTGGTTGACCCGTTTTAGTTCCGGTATGGATGTGATTCCTATATTGGATAATGCTTGTTGGATAGTATTCAATATGCTGGAATCGGTTTCTTTAGTCAGTAAATCTACTAGATACTTGATTGACTGGAGATCGTTAACTCCACCCATGGCAAGAATTGCTCGTTGGCGTTCCTCAATGCTAGTACCAGACTGGGGGTTAATTTGTTTGCTCAGTTCTAGGAAGTTTTGATTGTTTACCAGCTGGGTTTGTCTTTGATTGGCTTGGTTTTGAATATATATTTGTGTACCTACCAGAGTTGATAATAGGGCTATCATACCCGTTGCACCGGCTACAATCAAAGTCAGATTGGGGGGAAAGTTAAAGGTAAAATTGGTGATGGGGTGAGATGGGGAACTTTCTCTTAGTTGTTTACCAGGGATTGCTATATTAATATCTATGGTGTATGTATCAGCTAACTGATCATGGATGGCACGAGGGTGTTTGCGAGAATTAATACCTATACTTTCTGCTATTACCATTACTAGAACTAAAAATGTAAATAGTTCCAGGTTAGGAAAGGCAAAACTATAACGCCACAACACATAAGCTATACTCGCTGGAATACCCCAACGCCCTATTCCCTCACGAATGATAATGGCTTTAACACCGGGGGGTTTTCCTTCTTTGTTAACTACCTTGATTCCTAACTTCTTTTTGACAAGGGTGCTACCTGTTGTGGCTAATAAGTATAATTGCCAACCTGCAAGAGTAATAGGTGTTAACAACCCTATACTCCATAAAAAATTGGTGGGACTGGCTACATTGCGAATGCCATAATTAACTGGTAGGGCCAATGGCTGTGCGATCGCTCTTTCTATTCCTGCTAAAACTGGATTTAAAGGTGTTCTTTGTAAATCGGTTTGGGAATTAATATAAGCCCCAACACTAAAGGGAATCACTCCACTAGCTGTCACTAAGGTTATTTCTGCTAACCAAGCGAGCAAACGTCTTGCTGGTAGGGCTAGGGATTTGGTTTTTTGTGGTTGAGGAGACGGACTAGATTGATTATCCATTGACGAATTCGTATATAGTTGAACTATACTTGAAGTAAATAGGTTAAGGCTTATTGAATAAGTTTTTGTTAAGTAAAAACCTGTAACCAAGATATACTAACACCCCCAACACCACCAGACTGATAATGGAAATTAACAGTCTAAATACTGTTTGTAAGGTTAGAAAACATAATATGATAGTAATGGCAGCAACAGCGACCTTTTTCATACTAGATAAACTTTGAAACCAAGTTTGATATTGATTCCAATAGCTATTTACCTGATTAATAATGTTTTGACGCAGTTGTGTACCCTGTGGTCGATCAGAGTAAAATGAATTAATTTCCGATTTTAACTCTTGGATGCGACGTTTCCATTCTTCTTGTGGTTGAGAACTCATGATGTTTTATCATCGCCCCTGTAAATTTACATGTACATATAAATCTACAATTGAATAGGGGAGAAGGTCAACAAAATCTCACTCCATAGTCAGGATTTTCCATTTGTCCCGTGTTATATCAGGATAGTTCAATTAATAATGTACCTAAAACGGTAAAACCGGGAACAAAACTTGAGTAGTTTGGTCAAATTAATCAAAATTTCTATCCAAGTGTTTACGGATGCACAGGTGAAAATGAAAACACTAAAATTACTAACCTTTCTTACAGTTAACCTCCTCATAGGTTTGCCATGGAACCAGGGTGTGATAGCACAACAGGGAGTTATCGAGATTAAACAGGAACTTTCTCCGGATCCACTAGTTATTAGTGGTAATTCCCTAGCAAGAGTTAAAAGGGACTGTGGCCTTATTCCTAGCCAACCCAATCAAATTATTGTGGTCAAAGAACCCATACCCTATCTGAGACTGACACTAGAAGGGGAAGAAAAAGCCACATTACTAGTTGATGGTCCGGGTGGACGTTTCTGTATGTTACCAGACGGAAATCAACCAGAAATGACTGGATTTTGGTCTCCTGGAGAGTACAAGGTATATGTGGGAAATCTATCCAAAGGAAAATATGTCTATAGGGTTCATCTTTCTCGGTTCAAGAACTCGCCAAACCCTCAACCTTAACTGAAAGTTGGAAAAGACCTCCCAAACTTCAGTAAGATGGATAAAATGGGAGGAATCGCGAATTCAATAGAGTTTCACTCAGATTAAAAAGACTAATATGGAACTAGACAAATTAACCAGGTTTCAAGACTACGCTGAATTTATCCTTCGTAAAATTGACTCTGTACCTCTCCATCTGTCTGAGCAGGAAGATTGGATTCCCTCCCGTTTAGATGAATGTTTACTGCAGTTACGAGGTGCTGCTGAAAAAACAGTGGAAATGGCTAACTCTCCTGTGAAAATTGGTGTCATGGGCGAGTTTAGCAGTGGCAAAAGTTTGTTGTTGGGTAGTTTAATTGGTTATGCGGATGCTCTACCAGTTAGTGAAAATCCTACGACGGGAAATGTCACTGCTATTCATATTCAACTACAGGAGAATTTTAGTACTACTCAAGTAACTAGTTATAGTGTTGAGTATTTATCTCATGAGGGTGTGAACGAATGTTTACATTTTATGTTATCGGAAGCCAATCGCCGTGCGGTTGCTGCTGGGTTACCACCTTTACAGGTTGGTAAAATTAAAACTGGTAAGGATATTTCTTCCTGGTGTGAAGAAGCTTGGCAAAGCTCTAATAATTTGGAACTGCGCTATTTATTACGAGAGTTAGTATTATTTTTACGTTCTTATCAAGCTTATGGTGAATCTCTATGTGATAAAACCTATACTATTGATGCCAAAACTGCCAAAAATGGTCTACAGTTAGTTGAATTGCCTATGGCAATTCAAACGTTACGATTTGAGGATTTACCTCCAGCTCATATTAGATTGCCCAAAGCGCCACAAATTTTGCCATCCCAATTATTACAAAATAGTTTTCCCTTGATTCGGAGAGTGGATATTCAGGTGAAAATATCTAGGGAAATTTGGGATTTGACCGGAGCAGAAGAATTTGTTCTGTTGGATTTTCCTGGGTTGGGTGCAGCCAATTCCGGTGCTAGAGATACTTTTCTTTCTTTACGAGAATTAGCTCAGGTACAAACTATTTTGGTGCTATTAAATGGCAAATCCCCAGGGAGCGATCGCGCCAATAAGATATTTACGATGATGCAGCAACAGCGTCCAGGTCAAGATTTAAAGGATTTAATTTTGGTAGGGGTAGGACGTTTCGATCAATTACCTTTAGAGAATGAAGGGGGGGAAAGGATTTTAGACAGTCTAATTGCTGAAGAATACCATGATAAAGCTTTAGAAACTGAAGTAGTTTTAGAAAATTTAAAAATTTTGGAAACTATTATTGATAGTGGGAGAGCTTTTACCAGTGAAGATGACAGAATTGTTCTATTATCGCCATTGTTGGGGTTAGCGGAATTATCCAAACGTTCAACTAAGGTGAAAGCTGGTTCAGATGAATTTTTGGCAAATATAGATTATCCCGATTATCTGGAACGACCAAAAAAATTACAAGAAAAATGGGGGAGGTTAAGCCAGAAATTATTAAGCCAGGATTCCCGCAGTATTTTGGGTAGACAATTGGATTATTTTGCTCGGGATGGAGGTGTGAGCAAGTTAAGGGAATTGATTCAAAATCATGTGAATACCCATGGGTTAAAACAGTTATATGAAGATACTCGCAGAGGGGCGGATCTTATTCGTCAACAACAGGAACAATTGAAAGATATTGTGGCTGAAATTCAGGCCCAGGGCGTACCTGCTGCTGATAGTCAAGCCCTAGTTGATTTGCGATTGGCTATTGAGAGTTTGGATAAAGTCTACCGTAATTTTCGTAGGGATTTGGGTAAGGAACCTCTAAAAGATAGACGTGGTTTAGTAGTTAGTAGTCTTATCAAAGATGAATTAACTTATCAAATTCTCAGCTGGAATCAGTGGACTTTATTATTTAATAAATTGCAAGGTGGTAGAATTGCCTTGGTAGAATCTAAAGGTGCGGCGGGGAAATTATTTGATCGTGCAGATCGTGGAACCAAGGTTAATAATACATTGCCCACGAAAAGTGATGATTTCTATCCCGTTTTTGCCCAAACTATTAAAGATATGGAAAAATTTGCTAGAGATTGTATTAGGCAATCTGTAATAGATTTATTGGTCAAATTAACTAATACCATCAATTTGGAGTCAGAAAAATTAGCCCTCAATCCCGAACTGGAAGAATTGATGGAAGATAAGTTTGGAGCAGAAGCAGCAGACCTATTCTATAGACTGTTGTTAGCATCAAAACCAAATCAATGGAAGGAGGCAATTATTGAGGAAATAGAGAATCAAGATAAACCCATAATACCGGAAAATATATTTCCCCTAGCCAAACAGGATGAGAAGCATGATACAGGACAAGTATTTGATTGGTCTGTGGAAAGAAGTCAATATTTGTCTAGCAGTACAAATCACCAAGTTTTTATTTTACGATTAAGAGATGAAATTATTACTAGTGCTAGTTTACATTTGATTCAATATGTGAGCGAAGTAAACCGACAGATAAATTTAGAATTGGAGGGAATCTTAGATCAAATCATCCCCAGTTTGCAAAACTTATTGAAAAAAGAAGAACTACTTAGATATATTGCTGCTGGAGACACAACCTTAGAATTGACCATACCTACCTGGTTGGAAATTCTTAGTGATATTGCATCTATTGACCAGCAACATATCTATGAGTACACTTAAAGTAGTTTTACCTGTAGTGACAATAAAAACCAATAACAAATAAACTATGAACAATTTTGAACTAGACACTTACCTTAACCGATTAAGTCAGAAACTAAGTGAAAAACTAAATGAAGACTCTAACAAGAGATTTCCAGGCTGGTTGGCAGTAGATTTTGGCACTTCTAACTCTACAGTAACGATGTTTGACCCTATTGAAGTACCAATTGCAGAAACCCTACCCAGAGAACAAGAAGTAAGACTGCGTCAGCGGTTAGGGGAATGGTTAAACTCACCTCCCCATTTAGCTCTACCAGATATTGGTGGGAACGAATGGGAAAAATTCCTGGTCAATCTGGGTAGGAATTTGGAAATTCCACCAGAAACAATAGGGGAAATTTTTGAAAACGACCATAAAGACAAATTTCTAGAAGCTCTTCGTCAAATTGAACTATGTTTGGGAAACAGTGAAAGATTTCGTCGCGCTGTCAGTAAAAAACTCTATCAAATATATCATGAGGTTTTTCGCGTTCCTACCCTAGAGTCGCAAAATTTGATTCCAGTGGTTTTGGATTTTAATAGAAGACAAACAGAAATTCCTAGTGAAATAGAAATCTGTAAAATACAACCATTGAAATTGCAAATGGGTAGAGCTGCAAGAGATAACCGCAAAAAGGCGATCGCCCAGGGTACAATTAATTCACTTAAAGATATTATTAGTAGATTTCATCATTCACCAAAAAGATATTTTGGGCAAAATCGGACTTTTCCTGTGGTGATAAATGAGGGAGAAAAAAATGATCTAGAAAATAATAACATTGAAGTTCACCAATTAATTCAAGCAGCGTGGGGACACCTAATTGAATTAACTGAAGACTATCGTCAACGTGCAGGTAGAAGATTTTCTCAAGGGGACTTTTTGACAGCGGTGGTCACCTATCCCACAGTTGCTCCTCCGGTGGTGCGAAAGGAGATTAAAGCACTAGTAGAGGAATTAGGGTTAGATGATGTGCAAACGGCCTATGACGAAGCTGTTTCCGTAGCCATATTCTTTTTATGGCGAGAATTTGGTGGTAATTTGAATATTGGTATTGAATCATTTAAAACCCGTTGTCGTCAGGAAAAAAATAACTGGTCCCAAAATGTTCTGGTATTGGACATTGGTGGGGGTACGACCGACCTAGCATTAATCAAACTCACCCTAGAAGATAAAACTCCTGTTTTTGCCAATAGTGAGGATAGAGGTTTGGGAGGACGTTATTATAAACTGACACCAAAATTATTGGGTTCTTCAGGACATTTACAATTAGGTGGGGAATTAATCACCTTACGAGTTTTTCGATTGTTAAAAATTGCCCTGGCTGATTTTTTATTAACAGCGGTTACCGATGGCGATATAACCAGTGATAAGCTAGAGGACTTAATTAATTCAGAACTCAACGAGCGCTTTTTACAAGAGAGCAAATTTAAAAGTGGCAGTTTATTAAAATGTGTGGACAAAGAGAATCCAGAAGGGGATGTTGCTTTCAAAGACGCTTTAGACACCGCTGAAAAAGTCTTACCAACTCGATGGCAACAAGCTCCTCAACGTCTCCAAACCTTCTATACTCTGTGGGAATATGCAGAATCCGCCAAATTAAAATTAGGGGAGAAAGGAGCTGAAGATAGTTTATTAACCTTTACCCTCAATGAGCAAGAAATTAGCGAGTTGCTTTTACAAAGTGGTGTGAAATTTCAACTGGTTGGTGCTGATTCTATTTACCTAACTATAAACGCCCAACAATTTCAACGTTGTGCTATTTCTAGTATTAGAGAAGCCATAGGAATCGCCAAAGGACTGATGGAAAGTCGTTTAAATGGAGATGAAAAGGTAGATTGGTTAATTCTCTCAGGTAAAACTTGTAATCTGGATTTGGTGAAAACCCAAATTTACCAAGAATTTAGCAAATCTCCCTACTTTATCTGGAATCCCGAACGGATTACTTTTGTCCTAGAATTTACTAAATTAGCAACTTCTGCTGGTGCTTGTTACGCGGAAAAATTAAGAAGGTTAAGATTTGATCCGGAAGCTTCTAAAAGTTTACTGCGCAAGGGAGCAAATCAGCTGGAAATAGATGTGAAAAATCTATTTTATTATTTACCCTGCAACTTCAAGCGCAAAACCCAAACTCAGGAATTATTATCTATTTTTAATGCTGGACAAGAACTCTATCAACTTATCCCTTGGGAAAGTGTCGCTAAAGTAAGAACAACTTGGCAAGGTATTCAATTAACTAATATCATCTATCGTCAAGATTACCAAGATGGGGAATTACGTCTTTGGGGTAGTTTTGATGGTAAAACTCTCATGGAAAATTTGAGGATGGAAGAAGCTGAATTTCTCAAAAAAATTCAAGTCCAATTTGAAATTGACCAAACTCTCCAATTTACTGTTTTACTCTGTCAAGGTAGTCCCCATTATTTAATAGATGTGCCAGGAATTGATATCAATTCTGTCATTGACTCCCATTCAACTGGTTCTGATATATTTGTTGATGGAAAATTAAAATGGAATATTGCCCTTATAGGCGATTATGAAAATTTAAAAGATGGTGATATTGCTATCAATGTCCTAGAATCTGCTACAGTGGATCAACCGGATGCCTATCATTTAGTCTTTGCAGTTGACAACAGTCAAAATCAGATATTAGAAACGTTTCATTACTTACAAGATGGAAGCAAAGAAACTGGAAAGGGATTAATTAGTAGTCCTTTACCACCATTTCCCCAAAATGGTCAACATAATTTCTATATCTGTCAAACCGATAGTTTGACCAAAACTAAAAAATGGATCCGTATTGGATCCCTTAGCAAACCAGAAATCTCTACGGATTACCCTTGTCAATACTATGTCACCCTAGATAGTAAGGGAATATTAAGAATGCACCCAGGAGCAGTTCCCTATTGGATATCCCATAGTCTGGAATCTTTACAACAACCAGGATGTGTTTACTATAGTGAATTGGAATTACAACCCAATGAAATCGATAGGGAACGAGACCCATTTTGTGGTGTGCATTAAAACTATAATATTGACTTCTCCACATCAACAAAAGATTCAGTAGAGTATAGACATAATAACCATGATGAATTCCAAATTTCCAATCAAGCATATTAGTCCATTATGTACCGTGTTTGTACTGCTCACCGGTACTAACCTTATCACAGTCACCCCAGCACTAGGAATCTACCAGCACCAGATAATAGCAAAACAGCCAATTCAGGGCAAAAAATCCCAGGTTAATCCGGTTTTTCAACCAATTCTATCTAAATTAAAGAAAACCACCCAAATCAATATTCTATTACCAACCCATATTCCCATTGGGAAAAATGAGCCCCCACTTTACTCAATTGTGGAAACGGTAACCAAAAACAAATACCAAATCCTACTAGGATTCACTCCCGATTGTAGTGGGGGAACAGCTTGTCGTTTTGGTGCTATTAGTGCAGAGCTAGTTAGTAGTAATACCCCCAAACCTGTAGGAAAAGAATTAAACCTAAACAATAACAAAAAAGCTTATTTTGAAGATTTTAAATGTGGTGCTAACTGCTCCGATGCTAACCTGACATGGAGAGAAAAAGGAGTGCAGTACACTATTGGATTAAAAGCGGGCAGTTTAAGCGATTTAGTAAAAATGGCAAACTCTGTAGTTTCAGCGAACAAGAGAATCCGTCCATAAGGACGGAGCTTGTCTCCCATTCTTTTGGTCAGCTTTCTTCCTCGTATTCCACCTGTTTTTCCTTAACCTTCTTGGGAATGTTCACCGGTTTAGGTACATCTAACCAAGCATCACCTTCTAAGTCCTCATCATCCTCATACTGTTGACCATAGGTTTTACTGTAAGGTTGGGATGTGGGTTTTGGACTAGCTGGTGTTTGATAGGCGTCTTTGTCAGTTGTTTCGCTCCAATTATCTTCTTCCTCCTCGTATTGTATAGACTCGTAGGCACGGGCTTGCATAACCTCGCGCTGAGGTCTGATTTCCTCTTCTACATAGTCTGGACTCCACTCTTCTTGTTCTCGCGCTATCGGTTGGGGAGTGCGAATCTTAGGTTTAGGTGGTTCCAACGGTACTCCACTAGGTAATTGGTTAGCAGGAGAAACAGCTCGCGGTGCAGAATAACCATATTCCTCCTCCGAGTCTCTTTCCCAGGGTGCTTTACCAATACCTAAACGTTCTAAAACTCCCACGCTCAACTGGTTAACTCTTTCTTCCGCACCCTCAAATACAATCAGTCTATTGGGCCCGGTGCTGACTACTTCATCTATAGAAATTTCGTAGGTACTTAACAGTTGTTCTGGAATTTGGGGTAATCCCAGGGAAGCGATAACTATAGAGGATATTTTACCACTTTCACCATTGAACTTAAAGCTTCTTACCCTACCTAATACTTCTCCAGTTTCTGTAATCACTTCCCAGTTAATCAAGTTACTGAGAGCTTCTACGTCAATCTCCTCAATGACATCTTCATTATCAACCAAAATCACATCACCGATCTGGTTGATACTACTGAGATACATTTGGCGAGGTAGACTAGAAATAGAAATCAGGCTATCTCGTAATCCAAAGGCCACAACCTCTCTTTGGTCAATGTCTACCCACACCTGACTCACGATACCTAACCTTTTGCCGTTATCGCGGGTGATGACTTGGGTATTTAATATATCGGAACGTCTAATTGTCTGTTCGGAGGTCATTCTATAAGTCGTCCTGATCTCGAATCCGGTTTATATATAAACCATTTTTAACAAAAAATCAACACAATAGACAGCTTTGGTCGCTGTAATTATTGAGCGATCGCCCTATACTGAGTCCCATCAACCACAAATAGCATATTATTAGCGACTAGTCTTGTCCGGTTGTAATTGGGAGAACAACTGTCTCCAGTTGAGAGAGACAACATTATTTTCGCCCTGTTTTACCTCAAAGGTAATATTTTTGGCTTGTGGTTGTTGTAATGATTGAAGGCAAATTTCTGCCACATCATCTCGACTAATTTTACCGCGAATATTATCACCCTGGGCTACTATTAATTCTTTTCCTCCCCTGTCTTCTGTTAAAGCACAGGGTCTAATAATTGTATAAGGTATTTGGCTGTCTCTTAAACTATCTTCTCCTTTTAACTTCCAGGTTAAAATTCCTCCTAATTGGTCATTTAATCTCACTGCGGGTGGCTCTTCTTCTAAATTAATTCCCGGTCTCCCTGGACGGGTTACACCTGCAGAACTAACCAATACGAATTGGGATACACCTTCACCACCATAGGCCTGAATGGATTCTAATTCTAGGGTAAATGCACCGGGGGTAAATTTAGGATTTAACCCACCATCATATTCAAACTTACTTAACATTAATTGCACGGAACAAATTTTACTTTCATCGATTTTGGGACAGTCTTTTACGGTTTTGGCCCTAAAAACCGGCACTAAATTGACAAAGGGAATGTTAACATCTATCCATGTATTTGCTATGGTATCGAAGGAGTAGCTATAACCTATGCCATCCCAGGTTGTTTCTGTTCTTAAAAGTATTTTATAACGTTGTCCATCACCTTTAACTCTTAATCTGATCCCCGTAAAACCGGATAGGTTAATTGCAGGGGAAAAGTTTTTAGTTCTTACGGAAGCAAAACCTCCCGAATTTGCCGTGGAAACATTGCCATTAAAGACTGCACTTTTCTCTAATATGTAAAAATTACTGGAACTAACTCCACCCATGACCACATCATCTAAGGCGCCCCAAATATTTTTGATATCTGATGATGGTTGAGTAAAATCAAAGATGATTTTTTCTCCGGTGGTTGGTAAATATCTTTTGGCAGCTAATATTAAATTTTTCACCCCTTTATATTCTACATTTTCTGGTGTGTCTCCTACTATTTCTGGTTGATAGAATTTCACCCCCTGATTATATTTTGCCCTATCTGGTGTGTCTCCCTCCACCGGTTGTACTCGCACTGCTGTACAGCAAACTACACCTTGAATATTACTCATAACTAAATCATTGAGACTTTGTGGTTTTGTAATATCTCCCACCACCAGATCTGCTTCATTGCCCAAAATTTCCCTTGCTTTCTCTATATCTCTGACCAAACAGCGTACCCTATAACCTTGGGTTAATAATTTTTTTACCACCCTTTTACCTACACCACCTGTTGCACCCGCTACCAAAATTACACCCATTTGTATTCTCCCTGTTGGTTGATCTTGTTGGTTTGTAGGACGATTTTGTAGAATGTTTTGTATCCAGTTCAGGAGGGGAAATACCTCAAAATAAGTAAGGGTTTTAAGGAATCTACACAAATCCCATTGATTAGATTTTTTGTCATTCATAATGATTAACAACTCTATTATCTGTATTATATACTTTATACCGTATCATACTACATGATCTTTCCGATGGCAACTTTAGATTACTCTTGCAGGAATCGGGCAATTTCTTCTCCCATATAAATAGTATAGATAGGACTACATCTATGAGCGATTGGGCAAAAATTCAATCTGACTATGAGGACTTTCATCAGCAATTTTCTAGCATCATAATTGCTACGGTTAGTGACCAGGGGATTCCTAATGCTAGCTATGCTCCCTTTGTTATGGATGAATTAAAAAACATTTACATATATGTAAGTGGTTTATCCATTCATACTATTAATATTGAGTCTCGTCCAGATGTGAGTGTTTTATTTATTGAGGATGAGGGTGAAAGTCCTAATATTTTCGCCCGTCGGCGTTTAAATTTTGATTGTAGAGCCAGTTTACTGGAAAGAGAATCGAGCAAATGGCAAGAAATAGTCAATCAATTTCAGGCAAGATTTGGCACAATTATAGAGGTTTTGAAAGGATTGGCTGATTTTCGAGTTTTTCAGCTGACTCCAACGGGAGGAAGATTTGTAATTGGTTTTGGTGCAGCTTACCATATTCATGGTGATAACCTGCATCAACTTGTACCTATTAGTCGAGACTGATTTTAGGAGATAACGGTCTATGTTAGAATTCCATCCGTGTGGCTTTGGTAAAAAACAAGTTGACACTTCTTTAGGTAGAATGGTCTACTATACCCAGACCAGTGAACCCTGGGATATTGGGGGAAGTGACAAATTACCACCCTTGCTATTTTTGCACAACTTTGGCGGTGGTGCTTCTGCTTTTGAGTGGTCTAAGGTTTATCCAGCTTTTGCCCATAAATATCGCATTTTGGCACCAGATTTAATTGGTTGGGGAGATTCCGATCATCCTGTCAGAGACTATCAAATTGTTGATTATTTGACCACCATTAAGGAGTTTATTCACCAGACTTGTGCGGATACTGTAACGGTAGTTGCTTCGTCCTTAACAGCAGCTTTGATGATTCGCATTGCAATTTCCGAACCACAAACCTTTGAGCAGTTATTTTTAGTTTGTCCTGCGGGTTTTAATGATTTTGGTCAAGGTGCGAGTAGGAGATTACCGCTTCCAGTGATTAACTTACCCTTTGTTGACAGTTTGATTTATGGGTTGGGCGCAGAAAATGAACTAGCTGTAACCAATTTTCTAAAGAACTTCCTATTTGTCAAATCACAAAGATTGTCACAAGAGATAGTGCAGGCCTATTTAACTTCTGCACAAAAGAGAGATGGTAAATATTCAGCCTTATCATTCTTGAAGGGGAATCTTTATTTTGATCTGAGTTTATATATTCCTCAATTACAAGTGCCTACCATATTTTTTTGGGGTGAACAGGCCCAGTTTACTAATGTTAGTTTAGGGAGGAGATTAGCCAGTTTAAATAAAATGGCAATTAAAGATTTTCAGCAGGTGCTTGATACAGGCATTTTACCCCATTTAGAAACCCCCGGAGTTTTTATTGGTTTATTATCTAAATATTTAGATTCTCAAAGGGTAGGATAGGGGTGGGCCGCAATTTACCACGGCCACAAGCTCATAAATTCCCGTCTAACCCAGTAACTCCAGATTAGCGAAAACAAATTCTTGAATTGACATACCTGCTGGGGTTTCTGTGCGGATTTCTCGACGGTTGAGAATGTAATAATTGCCTACTTTTTCATATTCATCCGTGAACTCACTACGACCACCTTTTTGCTCTCCAGTCTTGGGATCGTGATACACAGAATCATAAGTATGAGATAGATATCCCGCTTCCGTTTCGTGAATACTGAAAGTGTTAATAGTCACAACAACTCCATGAATATGACGGTGAACAAGAGTAACTACATCATTGCGAACTTTATATTTATCACCAGCTGATTTTCCGCCAACAATAATTTCTACCGCACCAGTGGAATCCTTCCCACCATAGGTAAAGGTATTTTCTCCATGTGTTTGGGCAAACGTGCGCCTTACGCGATGGACAGCAATTTCCCAAGTTTGACTGTCAATTGCCTTTTTGGCAGCTTCATCTTCTACTTGGGTAACTTCCCATTTGAAATTGGCATCAATACGAATTTTGCCAGTGAATTCCTGACCCTCATATTTATAAGTGATATCTGCTGTGTAACCGGGGAAATTTTCATCCCAGGTATAACGATTTTGATATGCAGCCCGGAAAAGTTCTTGGGCAGAGATTTGAGTGACTGTCATGATGCTTGTCCTCTGGCTGATAATAGCTTTTTGTGATTTATAATATTAGAATATAGTTAATCTTTAGGTTCGCATAGTCCCCAACTGGGTACTTTTATGGCTAAAACACTCCACTCTATTTTTGAAGCAATAGCCCATGTTGAAACTGAGCAGGAATTACAACAAGCTCTTATGGAAACTATCAGCTTACATTTTGGTGTGCACCATTGGGGTATTTCCTTTAGAGAACACCAGTTCTTGACGGGAATGGAAATTCCAGAAATTCCTGCGGTTTGTTTGGAGGCCAATCCTGTAGGAAGTTATGTTGTAGAACGTCATGCACCTACCCATGAACTGTTAGTCTTGGCTCCAGAAGACTGGAAAAATTTTTGTACTCGCCATGAACACGTGATGACAGGCCCCATAGTTTGTGATGGTAGACTGGTGGGAACTCTTAATTTTGCCCGAGATCCTGGTAGTCCTCCCTTTAACAATAATGATTTGGCTGATTTAAGTGCTTTATGTATCCATTTATCAGCAAAAATCGCCACTCTCCAAGCTAAGTGGAATATGGTTAAACCCATTACTGAATGTCCTCTAACTGCTAGGGAGTTAGAAATTGCCAAATTAGTTGCTCAGGGGTTAACAAATGGGGAAATTGCCAGCCAACTTTGGATTAGTCAAAACACGGTTAAGCAGTCACTTAAAAGAATGTTTAAGAAGTTGGGTGTTTCTGCTCGTGCTGAAATGGTGGCGAAACTACATTAAAAAGTTGGCAATCTTCTCTACTGCATTCTCCAATATATCCATTTCTTGTACTAATGCAAAACGTACATATCCTTCCCCACCTCGACCAAACCCTACCCCAGGAGCAACAGCTACCCCTGTTGCTTGTACTAATTCCGTACAAAATTTAATTGAATTGTTACTCCATCTGTTAGGTAGTTTTGCCCAAATATACATGGTGGCTTTTGGAATCTCTACTTCCCAGCCCTTATTATGTAGACTTTTGATAAATCCATCTCGCCTTTGCCGAAAAATGTCAACCGTTTTTTTAACACTTTCTTGGTCACCAGTTAAGGCGGCGATCGCTCCATTTAAAATGCCTAAATATTGATTGAAATCTATACTCGACTTTATTTGCTTTAAAGCTTGAATTAATTGAGCATTTCCAATGGCATAACCAATGCGGAAACCACCCATACTATAGGATTTAGATAAGGTAAAGAATTCTATACTGATGGTTTTCTCTGGATCTGCTTGGAAAATTGAAGGAGCTAAAGATTGGGAATCATTTGTTTCTCCCTGGGTAAAGACTAAATCCACATAGGGAAAATCATGTACTAGGACAATATTATGCTGTTGACAAAATTCCACAGCCTCCTTAAAAAAGGATAAAGGGGCGATCGCACCTGTGGGATTGTGAGGATAACTTAGAACCATCATTTTAGACTGACTGACAATTGCTGGGGGAATATCAGTTAGTACGGGTAAAAAGTTATTTGTTGGCGTTAATGGTATGGGATAGATTTGCCCACTAGCTAAATACACTCCACCCGCGTGGGAAGGATAACCCGGATCCAACAATAGGGCAAAATCTCCAGGATTAAGAATTGCTAGGGGTAAATGCGCAGTTCCTTCCTGGGAGCCAATTAATGGTAAAACCTCTGTTTCTGGGTCTATGGGAATACCAAACTTCTGTTCATACCACTCAGCTGCTACTTGACGGAATCTTTGAGTACCTTTAAACAGTAAATAACCGTGAGTTCCAGGATCATGCAGGGACTGGGCGATCGCCTGGATCACATGATTTTCTGCTGGTAAATCAGAAGATCCTAGGGATAAATCAATTAACTTTTGTCCCGCAGCTATAGCTAAAGACTTAGCTGTATCCATATCCGAAAATACATTAGACTGTAAAGGTTGTAAACGTTGTGCAAATCGGATTTTATTTTTGGACATGGCAATAACCGAACTAACAAAAAACAACGGAGCGGTTAATTATCTAAATTCTCATTCAACCAACCAAGAAGTTTTTCCTTCCCGATCACCCCCTCCGTAGAAGCTTTTAATTTTTTAGATGCAATCAGTCTCAATGCAGGTACACCTTCTACCTGATAGGTTTTGACGCTATCCGGATTTGGATCCACCTCCATCTTGACAATTTTCAGGCGATCGCTATATTTTTCCGCAGCTAGATTCATCAATCCAGTCATCAATTTACAAGGACCACACCAGGGAGCCCAAAAGTAGACTAATACTGGCTGATCAGCAGCTAGAACCTCCGATGCAAATTCAGCATCAGTGATAGTTATTACACCCTTACTCATAAAGTTCTCCATGCCATTATTTACAAGTTAACCTACGGACCAGTTTACTCTAAACTGGTCATTACTACCCGAAAAGTCAGATGGGGAAAGTCAATTATAATTTATCCAGTTGTTTTCTCAGCTCTTCCAATTCAGCATCTACGGGTTCAGCGGATTTGCTTTGATCCTTTTGGGAACTACTGCTAGATTCAGCAGGAGGTAATTCTCCTTTAGGTGTAGGAGCTGGTGATAGTATACTGGCTTTCAAAGCTGCCAATTCATCATCAATATCACTACTACCTTCCAGACGAGCAAATTGACTATCTAAATCCGCACCCACTAATTCTGCTGTAGACTGGGCACGAGCCTCTTGCATGAGAACTTTCTCTTCCATTCGCTCAAAAGCAGCCATAGCACTATTACTATTCATATTAGTAACCATCGAGCCAATCTGTTCTTGAGCTTTAGCGGCAGTAATTCGCGCCCTGAGCATGTCCTTTTTGTTTTTGTACTCAGCAATTTTGCTTTCCAATTGGATCAGGTTTTTTTTAAGAGTGTCTACCTGATTAGTCTGCTGGTCTAAACTAGTTTTGAGAGCTATAGAGGTTTCATTAGCACTTTTCTTCCTTTCTAAAGCCTGACGTGCCAGGTTCTCATCTCCTTTTTGTACAGCCAACTGGGCATTGCGCTGCCACTTATTCACTTCACTAACAGCATCATTATATTGCTTTTCCGTGCGTTTTTGGGCAGCAATAGCTTGTGCCACCCCTTGACGAAGTTCCACCAGGTCTTCCTGCATTTCCAAGACGGCCTGTTCCAGCATTTTTTCTGGATCTTCCGCTTTATTGACTAAATCATTCAGATTGGCACTAACTACTCTTTTTAACCTATCAAATAATCCCATAATTTTTTCCTGCTTGTGTGTTTTTTATTTGGAAGACAATGGCTTTATCAACAAGTTTACAAAGCTGCTTTATTGAGGTCAAGAGCTTGTGTAAAAATAAATATCAAGATAACTCCAGTAAGAGAGAAAAGATTAATTTCGTAAGCGAGCCTTAATTCCCTTAGCTTCTAGTTGCTGTAACCTTTGTTTTGCTTCCTCTGGAGTTAGGAATGCGCCCAGATAGATGTACTTTTGATTAGGTGACAAATAAGCATCGGGGACAACCTCCTTAGCTGCACTCAAGATAGTATCACTCTCATTATCGGTTATCAGATAATAATAGGGATTATTGACCGCTTGTGCTGCTGCATTAGAACCCTCTCCTAGCTGTAAGTTTTGCCTGGGGACTTCCTGTTTGATTCGTCGTTTAATTCTTCCCTCACCAATACTAGCAAATTGGGTATTGGATCGGGGGGTGGATGGATTACTAGATGAAACTCCTAAGCCAGATCGAGAGGATGTATTTTGGCGGGTAGAATTTCTAATAGACCTAGATTGGAGAGAAACAGGAAGATTAGTGGATTTTGGAGGGGTTTTCACGCCAGAAACCTGGTTGACTGGGGAATCAGGTTGGCTCGGGGATGGTAATTGACCATTGTTTGCACTTTTTCTCTGGGACACCCTAGGAAGTTGAGGAACAGAAGTAAGTGATTGTGAACCAATTGAAGACTGATTGTTCACTGCAGGACTGTTTGTATTCTCAGAGGTGTTAGAGCTGGAAATCTCTGGATTAGTGTTAAATGGGTTAAACTTACTTAAACTCAATTTAGAAAGACTACGTAAATTAAATAGCACATAACCGAAACCTAAGCTGGTCAAGAGCATGAGAAAAATAGAAAAAACACCCAAGGGTGAGAGCAACCCACCCTTACTGCGATTAGACTTCTTTTTATTGTTTTTATTGAAATTCTTTTTGTTTAACTTTTTTGGTGGAGCTTGGAAGGCTGATTCTTCCTCCAAAGATGGGGAATCGAAAATTTCTTGTTCTGGTGGAAAGCTTGTGGTTGTGTCCGTATAACTCCCACCTTGAGAATAAACTAGGGTGGAGTCTGGGGAAAAACGATTTGATAAAGGATCACCCTCTTCCCCGGATGGGACTTTTAACTCTACACTATTGGAGGTGATATATTTATCATCAACCGGTCGAGCACTATAACGGGTGCGTCTGTATCTAACCAATTCCTCATCTAGTCGCACCTCCAAGTTTTTGAGTGCTGTGGCCAGGATGGGATTAAGCCTGGAAGTCTTGGGGAATGGGTTATGAGAATTGGTTCTGGTATTCTGACTCATTCGACACCACACCTTGAAATTTAGATTATGAAATTTACACTGGGATTTGTACCGTATAGTCAACTGTATCAGTAAAACGGGCAAAAAAATCGTCAAAAATCATAAAGCAAGATCTTTAATTCTAGATGTCGTTAAAATCCGTTAATCAAATTCTAGGGATTCTCCAAATAGAGTCCAGGTGTCAAGAAGAACCTTTGCTCAAGTTACTTAATTTTTGGCCGGAGGTTGTTGGTGTGAAAGTCTCTCGGGAAACTCGTCCCCTGTCCATACGGCGTCATGTTTTGTGGGTAGCAACTTCCAGTGCTGCTTGGTCACAAAATTTAACTTTTGGACGCTATGCCATCCTATTGAAGTTAAATCAGCGGTTAAGCCAATTGCAAATTCCTGCTTTAACAGATATTCGATTCTCAACTGCACAATGGAATGAAATAGCACAAAACCAAACACAAGAAACTGTCTGTGGACAAGAACATCCCAGCTATTTAGCACAGAGCAATAATATTAATTATACTAGTCAAATTGCTCAACCAGTGGTTTCAGTTAAAATGGTTTTTGAAAACTGGTTCAGGACTAAACAAGTCCAGGATAGTCATTTACCTTTGTGTCCCCAATGTCAGTGTCCATCCCCACCAGGGGAACTGGAACGCTGGACTATTTGTTCTCCCTGTGCTGCTAAGGTGATGGAGCGACTGTAGTTAAACTACAAAATGAGGAAATGCTATGGAATAAACTCTAAAGAAATATGAATATCTTTAAACTAATCAAGAAGTTTCATAGTTAAATATTTTATGATGACTATTAAAGATGTGCTTCCAACCAAGCAAGACCATTCATCTCTCTTAGTGCACAAAAATTGGAGGGAAAAACTAATGGGCAATAACTTAGCGGTAAAACTTCGCTCCGGTACTCAAAAAGCTCATACGGATGCAGAAAACGTGGGTTTTATGAAGTGTTTCGTCAAGGGGATTGTAGACAAAGAATGTTTGGGAAAATTTTTGGGCAATCTGTATTTTGTCTACGGTGAACTAGAAGCTGCAATTGCTAAACATCAACAACATCCTGTAATTAAGGTAATGTATTTTCCCCAACTAAATCGTCTTCCATCCTTAGAAAAAGATATGTTATTTTATTATGGTGATCTCTGGTCTAGTTACCTAAAACCATCCTTAGCTACTCAAAAATATGTTGCTCGTCTGCAACAACTTTCTAGCCATCAACCTGCTCTACTATTAGGTCATGCCTATACCCGTTATATGGGTGATCTTTCCGGTGGACAAATGTTGCAGAAAATTGCTCAGTCAGCTTTACAACTCTCTGGTTATGAGGGAACTGAGTTTTATAATTTCGAGCAGATTCCCGATAAACAGGTTTTTAAAAACCAGTATCGCCAAGCATTAGATCTTGTACCGGTGGATGAGACAACTGCTGATCAAATTGTCGCTGAAGCTAATTATGCTTTCTATCTCAATATGGAGATAGTGAAAGAGTTGGAACCTATATTAATGACCAAATTGGGTCAAGCTAACTATAATCAGCTAGTTTGATCTAGCAACACTCAAAATTAACTTATGCGTAAATCCTTCTCCCACGCAAGAATAATTCAGAGGTTTTTATGGTTTTCGTTTTACCAGGTGTCAAATTTGATTTGGACTTGATTCAAAAATATGACACTCGCGCTCCTAGATACACTAGTTATCCACCCGCTACAGAATTATCTGAAACATTTACAACTCAAGACTGGGAAATGGCTATTTCTCATTCTAATCACCGTCATACCCCCCTGTCTTTATATTTCCACATTCCTTTCTGTCAAACTCCTTGCTATTTTTGCGGTTGTAATACGGTCATCTCTCATAACAAGAAGATTGCTGAACCTTATGTGAATAATTTAGCTCAGGAAATAAAAAACACTTCTCGTCTTATTGATACAAGTCGCCCTGTTCTTCAAATTCACTGGGGTGGAGGTACTCCCAATTATCTGGAAATACGTCAAGTCGAATTTCTATGGGAAACTATTAATCGCTATTTCTCTGTTGATGCAAATGCGGAAGTTTCTATTGAAATTAACCCCCGTTATATCAATAGAGACTATATTAACTCTCTGCGAAGTATTGGCTTTAATCGCATTAGCTTTGGTATCCAAGACTTTGACCCCCAAGTACAACTAGCAGTTAACCGAATTCAACCAGAAAAAATGCTGTTTGATGCTATGAACTGGATTAAACAAGCCAATTTTTCTAGTGTGAATGTGGATTTAATTTATGGTTTACCTTACCAAAATTTACAAGGTTTCCAAGAAACCCTCACCAAAACCATTGCTCTTGACCCAGACAGAATTGTTGTCTTTAATTTTGCCTATGTCCCCTGGATGAAACCAGTGCAAAAAAAAATTGACCCTACTACTCTACCCACCGCTCAAGAAAAACTAGACATCATGAAAATGACTATTGAGCAGTTGACTAGTCACCAATATCTGTTTATTGGTATGGACCATTTTGCTAAGCATAATGATGAATTGGCGATCGCTCAGGTTAATGGTACTTTAAAACGAAACTTCCAAGGTTATACCACCCATGCAGAAACTGAACTGTTTGGTTTTGGCATCACTGCTATCAGTATGCTAGATAATGCATATTCTCAAAACTCTAAGGATTTGAAGCATTACTATCAATCTGTGGAAATGGGCGCAGTTCCCATCAGTAAGGGAATTCAATTAACTCCAGATGATATGATCAGACGGGATGTAATTATGTCTATTATGTCTCATTTCTGTCTACGCAAGTTGGAGATTGAAGCTAAATATCACATCAATTTTGATCAGTATTTCCATGAGGAACTCCTAGAATTAGGACGTCTAGAAAGGGATGGACTGGTAAATTTATTCGCTGATGAAATACAAGTCACGGATATTGGTAGATTGTTAGTGAGAAATATTGCTTGTCACTTTGACGCTTATAGTAAAATGAAGGAGTCTAAATTCTCCCGCACTATATAATTTACTATTTCAATGCGAATTAAAATTTGCGGTATCACTCAACCACAACAATCTTTGGCAATTACCCAACTGGGTGCAACTGCTTTAGGTTTTATTTGTGTACCTAGTTCACCCCGCTATGTCAGTATAGAACAGATTAACCTAGCTACTTCCCATATACCTGACCATATTGATAAAATTGGTGTGTTCGCAAACAGTACCATTTTTGAAATTACCAAAGTGGTCAGTTCATCAAGTTTAACCGGTGTACAATTACATGGGGACGAAACACCACTGTTCTGTGAGGAACTACGTCAAGTCCTGCCTAACATAGAACTAATTAAAGCCTTTAGGGTAAGGAGCTGGGAACAGCTAGAAACCACCCTCAACTACACCAGTGGTGTGGACACATTTCTATTGGATGCTTATCATCCCCAACAGTTGGGAGGAACAGGCAAAACTTTGGATTGGCAAGTCCTACAATCGTTCCGCCCCGCCCTTCCCTGGTTTTTAGCAGGAGGATTAACTCCAGATAATGTTCTTACCGCCCTTACTCAAATCCACCCAGATGGTATTGACCTCTCTAGTGGAGTAGAGCGATCGCCTGGGGACAAAGATCTAGACAAGGTGGCTCTTTTATTTTCTCGAATCAATCAACTTTAACAGGGCATTATGCGGATGGCGAGACTCGAACTCGCAAGGCAATGCCACACGCACCTCAAGCGTGCGCGTATACCAATTCCGCCACATCCGCACGATTGCCTAGAAACAAACTATAGCATAGTAAATTGACAATGGCAAATGTTTTTTGAAAAGTTTTGTAAACAAGTTCTGGCAAAGATTTTCTGGGATTTTCTTCTTCCCCGTGATCATAAAAATCATGGGAATTAATATAATATAACAGCGTCAATTCAAGCAGATGGGAGAAAATGTGAATCCACTGGTAGTAATATGGTAACTAAAAAATGAAGTTTGACAAGATTTTAATTGCCAATCGGGGGGAAATAGCCCTTCGTATTCTCCGGGCCTGTGAAGAAATGGGAATTTCCACAGTTGCTATTCACTCTACCGTTGACCGTAATGCTCTACACGTTCAATTGGCTGATGAAGCGGTTTGTATTGGTGAACCAGCTAGTGCTAAAAGTTACTTAAATATTCCCAACATTATTGCAGCAGCCTTAACCAGGGGTGCAACTGCTATTCACCCAGGTTATGGTTTTCTCGCAGAAAATGCCAGATTCGCGGAGATTTGTGCAGACCACCAAATTGCATTTATTGGCCCTACACCAGAAGCAATTCGCTTAATGGGGGATAAATCCACAGCCAAGGAAACCATGCAAAAGGCTGGAGTTCCCACAGTTCCCGGTAGTGATGGACTGGTGGAAACTGAAACCCAAGGACTGGCGATCGCTCACCAGATAGGTTACCCTGTGATGATCAAGGCCACTGCTGGAGGTGGTGGAAGGGGTATGCGTCTTGTGCGTAGTGAAGATGAGTTTATTAAGCTGTTCCATGCAGCTCAAGGAGAAGCTGGCGCCGCTTTTGGTAATGCTGGTGTCTATATAGAAAAATTTATCGAACGTCCCCGACACATCGAATTTCAAATCCTGGCGGATAACTATGGTAATGTCATCCATTTAGGAGAAAGGGACTGTTCTATTCAGCGTCGTAACCAAAAGTTATTAGAAGAAGCTCCTAGTCCTGCTCTGGATGAAGATCTACGTGAAAAAATGGGACATGCAGCTGTGAAAGCAGCACAGTTTATCAACTACACAGGTGCTGGAACCATTGAATTTCTCTTAGATAAGTCAGGTCATTTCTACTTTATGGAAATGAACACCCGGATTCAAGTAGAACACCCAGTGACTGAAATGGTCACCGGTGTGGATCTTCTGGTGGAGCAAATTCGTATTGCTCAAGGTGAAAGACTCAAATTTGACCAGGATAAGGTCACCCTCCAAGGCCATGCTATCGAATGTCGCATCAATGCTGAAGACCCAGATCATGACTTTCGTCCATCACCTGGTAAAATCAGTGGTTACTTACCACCAGGAGGACCAGGGGTAAGAATTGATTCTCATGTTTACACAGATTACCAAATCCCTCCCTACTACGATTCCCTGATTGGTAAATTAATCGTCTGGGGACCTGATCGCCATACAGCTATTAATCGTATGAAACGGGCCCTAAGGGAATGTGCAATTACCGGATTACCTACAACCATTGGATTTCATCAAAGGATTATGGAACATCCACAGTTTTTACAAGGTCAGGTTTACACCAGTTTCATACAGGATATGAAACTTCCCTAGTTGTTGTTGATAGTAACTACCCATTTAATCGTGCCGCCATGGTCAGTAATCCTTGCTGACCTAGTAAAAACTCCCTTACCAAGCTGAAGATACCTACCCAAATAATGGGAGTGATATCCACACCACCAAGAGGTGGTACAATTCTTCTGAGTAGGATCAAAAAAGGTTCGGTTGGCCAGGCAATTAGACTAAACGGTAACTGTTTAAGACTCACCTGGGGATACCAAGTCAAAATGATCCGGAAAATAAATAAAAAGGTCATGACACCCAGAAGGGGTCCAACAGTCCAGGAGATCAGGTCAACACCACTCATAACACTAGTCATGACTATTAGTTAAATCCAATAGTACCACAATTGAGTTCATTCTTTGCTAAAATCAGGATGAATTGTGTAAAAAAATCAGGTTAAGAATTATGACACCCTCTTTAGCAAATTTCCTTTGGAGTCTACTTTGGGGTACTGCTATTGTAGTTATCCCTGCTACCGTAGGTTTGATTTTTATCAGCCAAAAAGATAAGGTCCAACGCAATTAGACAATGTAGACAGGTTAACTAATGACTGATGAACCCTCATCAGTCATTGATATCACAAGGAAAAGAGCAATGATAAATTTTGGGATCAATGGGACTGGTCTTCTAGCTCAGGTAAATTTCGGGGCTAATTCAGCTAGTGTGCTGGGAATTTTTCTAGCAGTAGCTGGAGCAGCACTGTATTTCCTACGTACTGTGCGTCCCGAACTTTCACGGGATCAGGATATATTTTTCGCCGCTGTTGGACTATTGTGCGGGTTTATTCTTATCTTTCAAGGGTGGCGACTTGACCCGATTTTGCAATTTGGCCAGTTGCTGTTGGTTGGCTCTACAGTATTTTTTGCAGTTGAAAGTATTAGGTTAAGGAGTATTGCTACTCAACAAGCTAAACGTAATACGCCCATTGTAGATGATGAGCGGGAAGTTAGTAAAAAATATTCTTATTCTCAACGTCGTAATTATCAAGCAGAAGTAGATGAAGATCTAGATCCACTACCATACTACGAAGAGGAAGAAGTGGAACCCCCCCAACGTCCTAGAATTCGCGGTAGTCGGGATGATCGTCCCAGTCAAGAGAACTACGAAGACACTCCCCAAAGGACACCACGTCGTAGTGGTCGGGAACAACCAGATTCACGAACTAAAAAAGGCCGCACTGGTTATGGAAGCTCCTCAAACCGTCCTAATAGTTATGAGTCTGATGAAAATTGGGGCGCTCCTCCTAGACCAGTTGATGACTGGGAATCTCCCCGTTCAGAAACCAGAAAACCGTCTCGTCCTCGTAAACCTCAATCTCCAGAATTTCCTCAGAATGAACCCCCCACCAGACCAAGAAGGCGTCGTCCCCCCGTGGAGTCTTTTATGTCTGATGAGCCCATTAATGCTGATTATGTACCCTATAATCCCATAGAAACACCAACCCGAAAACCAGATAATTCTGATGATTTGGATGATATTAGTTAATTACGCGTAATTTGAATCTGCTGTGCATCTAATTCGGTTCTTTTTTCCCCCTCCTCACTTTTTCATGCAAGTCCTAATTTTGGCACTGGCTATTTTACTGGTCTCTTGTGGCACTGGTGAAGTGAGGATGGATATTTTTTCGGTCAATACCCGCTATACAGAACAGGATCCTGCTTTGAGTGGTGATGGAAAGTTTCTAGCTTTTGTTTCTAATCGTAGTGGTAGTCAGCAGTTATTGGTCTATGATTTGCAAAATCAAGGCTTTGCTCCCATTTCTGGTTTAAACCGACGAGAAACTATTGTGGAAAATCCTAGTCTTAGCTACACTGGTCGTTATATTTGCTATTTAACAAGCGATCGCGCTAAACCAGTGATAGCTCTTTATGACCGGGTTACAAAACGGTCACAAGTGTTAACTCCCACATACGGGGGTTGGATTAAAAATCCGGATATTAGTCCTGATGGGCGTTATATTGTCTTCCAATCTGCTGGTCGTGGACAATGGGATATTGAAGTTTTAGATCGTGGACCAACTGTGGAGTTAGATATTCCTAATGGTAGGGCGGTGGGAAATTAGTCTGAAGGGTGGTATGTTATATAATTTACATAAGTTATCTAGGTCATCTGCCATTTTACTCTTGAGCTTGGTTTTGATCTCAGGTTTGTTAGCTGGATGTTTTGGTTACCCGCGAATATTAAGTTATCCTTTTGACTCTGGTGGTCGTGGTTTAAACAGTTTAGCTTCTGAGTTTAACCCACAGATTAGTGGTAGATATATTGTGTTTGTTACTGACCGTGGGGGTAGCCAAGATGTGTATTTATTTGACACAATTACTAGGAGTCTAGTAGATTTACCTGGACTGAATACCTTTGACACCATGGCTGACCATCCTGCGGTAAGTCAGGATGGTCGTTATGTTGTTTTTGCTGCTAGTCGTCAAGGAAAATCTGGCATTTTTCTTTATGATAGAGAAACACGCCAATCTCGTAACTTAACCACCAATTTAGTAGCTCAATTCCGCAATCCCACCATTAGTGCTGATGGCAATAGAATTGCATTTGAGTTCACCAATGATGGACAATGGGATATTTTGGTTTGTGACCGATTTGGTCAAAAATTAAATATATCCTAATGTGATTTTGATTCCTCCTTTTGGATGGACTCTATAAGAGATCTTACTTCCTGGGTACCTGCTGATGGCTCAAAGGAAAGAGGAAACTTGCCTCGGACTAACATTCTTAAACCCAGGGGAGCTAGAGAAAGTAGTCCTTTGAGATCGCGAAAATAATTGCCAACCACTTGTACTCCAAACTGACGCTCATCTATCCATCCTCCCTGTTTAACTAAATCTACCAGTACCTTACGGTGGCGAATAGAACGACTTTCATTAGCTTGTTTACGTTCTAAAATCTTTTGTTTGATTTTGTTGATTTGTGCTAAAGGTTCTACTCCCATGGGACATACAGAATCACAATAGAAACAGCGAGTGCAACCCCACACACCTTGAGTTGTATGATTATATTCTTCCAAGCGATTTTCTTGATTGTCATCACGGGAATCTGCTACCATACGATAGGCTTTAGCTAAAGCATGGGGACCAACAAAATCTGGGTTGACCTGACGAGCATTACACTCGGAATAACATGCACCACACATAATACAATTTCCCGTCTGGTCTAAAAGCGATCGCTCCTGGGGGGTTTGAAGAAATTCCCTTTCTGGGATTTGTCGTGCTGCTGTACTAATATATGGTGTAACCGCCTCCAGATTATCCCAAAAACTGGTCATATCCACCACCAAATCCTTAATTACAGGCATATTTCCCAGGGGGGCGACGGTAATTGAATTAATGGTATGATGATCCACCGGGTAAACAGAAGCAGAAATATTTGTTAACCTAGCCAGTTCGCTGCCAACATTTTCTTTGCAAGCTAAAGCGGAACGTCCATTAATCACCATAGCACAGCTACCACAAATAGTATTACGACAGTTTTTGCGGAATGCCAAAGTTCCATCTTGTTCCCACTTAATACGATTAAGACAATCCAAGATTGTATTTCCGGGATCCACCTGTAGATTATAGGATTGAACCACGGGAGTAGAATTGGGTTGCTGACGAATAATCTGCAAAATAACTTCCATATATAAGGCTCCTGTTTTATTTTTAAAAAACCTGGCTGCTCCATCTAACCCAGATTGCCAGATAATAATCAATAGACTCATCCTTATTATATAAATATAGATCCAGGAGCATAAACCTCAGAAAAAATGCCCGCGACTTTTGCGATGACTTGATAAATGACCCCTCTGGGGGAGATGTCTAATGGATAGATAATAAATTGTAAATTGTTTTTTCAATTAAAGAAATATTTTGCTACTATTGATTCATGATAGTATTTGATATGAAACTGCACCAAGAGCAGGACTAACAGTCGTACAAGTGCGGTTGATAGTGCTTTGTTGATAAACAGACTGGGAGAATTTTCTAAATTTTCCAGGTCAGATCAACGGGTGTATGTGCTTTAGAGAATACTGGGTTCTAGCTCAAGATGGGGAGTGGGTACCAACCTACAACTCAACAGCAAGAACTAAAAGTGAAAACCCTGCGACTTATCGTATCTACCACTTTTTAGGAGTGGAACTAGCCCAATTTGCAAAGGTGCCTTAAAATTACACCACTGGCATTACATCACTTTGGGAGCGCCCAAAAATTAAGGTCAGTTTTTGCTGATGGTGAATAATGGTTGAAAGTGTTGTAGAATCACCTCATAAATGTCCCTGGATAAACCTCTCACAGAGCGAATAACCCAAATGAAGGTGACAGGGCTGATAATATAAGCAGGTAATTCACAGTTAAACTGCAAGTTTTAAGTAGCTATGAACATTGGCTGCAAGCTAAATGTAAAACTAGACTACTTTACATGATCTGTTTGCATAGATTAAGGGAATTTTGAGCATAATGACTGAAACCGCAAGTGCCCCATTAACAGGAAAAGCATTGCTGTCTAGGGTAAAAGAACTTTCCAATTTACCCCGCCGAGAAAGAGCAAAGCAATGTGGGTATTACACCGTAACTAAAAATAATCAGGTGCGTGTTAACCTCACGGATTTTTATGATGCTTTGTTATCTGCTAGAGGTATTCCCCTCAGTCCAGAATCAACGAAAGATGGAAGAGGAAGAGAACCAACCTATCGTGTAAGTGTCCATCAAAACCGTCAAATTGTCATTGGTGCTACTTACACCAAGGCCATGGGTTTAAAACCCGGAGATGAATTTGAAATTCGTCTGGGTTATAAACATATTCACCTGATTCAACTAAGTGAAAGTGATAAAAAACTACTATCTTCCGAGACTGATGGTGATGATGACAGTTTAGAAACTGATGATGATGACGATTTAGACAGCGATGAAGAGGAATAAATTCCAATAGGAGTGGGGGTTATGGGGTTTTTAGAGATCTCATGACCCCCCACCCCATCTACACTGTAGTAATATCTTTCTCCTTTTCTGCAAGCAATTCATCAATTTTCGCAGTATATTTGCTGGTGATCTTTTGCAATTTGTCCTGCTGATCCCGGGATTCGTCTTCTGAAACCTCCCCCGCTTTTTCCTGCTTGCGGATTGAGTCTAGAGCATCACGTCGAATATTGCGAATTCCTACCCGACCTTCTTCAGCATACTTGGCAGCTAGTTTAACTAATTCTTTACGCCGGTCAGATGTTAAAGGTGGTATGTTTAGGCGAATCACAGAACCATCATTACTAGGAGTTAGACCTACATCAGACAAGGAGATAGCCTTTTCCACTATATTCAGACTGGTTCTGTCATAGGGTTGGATGAGAATAGTTGTTGCATCCGGTGTAGTAATGTTGGCCAGGGATTTCAGGGAAGTAGGGGATCCATAATAGTCGACTTGTACTTTATCTAGCAAACTAGCATTGGCACGACCGGTGCGAATGCTGTTGAAAGCTCTTTGCGTAGCTTCAACGGTCTTATTCATTGTACTTTCAGCTTCAGCTAATTTCACAAGAACCTCCCACAAGAGTACCAATAGATTCTCCCATGACTGCGCGACGGATATTTCCCCGTACCGTTAAGTCAAAGACGAGAATTGGAATATTATTTTCTTTACATAGGGCAATTGCGGTACTATCCATCACTCGCAAATCCTCCGCCAAAACGTGACCATAGGTGAGGGTTTTATAGCGTTTGGCGTCGGAATGAACTTTAGGGTCTGCGTTGTAGATACCGTCTACCTTAGTAGCCTTAAAAATCACATTTGCTTCGATTTCCGCTGCTCTTAAAGCAGCAGTGGTGTCCGTGGTAAAGAAAGGATTTCCTGAACCCGCACCAAAAATTACCACTCGTCCTTTTTCTAAATGACGGATGGCACGACGACGGATATATGGTTCAGCCACCTCTTGCATGGCGATCGCAGTTTGTACTCTTGTTTGTACTCCTATCCTCTCTAGGGAGTCCTGTAGAGTCATGGCATTCATTACTGTGGCAATCATTCCTATATAATCAGCAGTTGCCCTGTCCATACCTGCTGATGCTGCTTTAACGCCCCTAAAAATGTTGCCACCACCAACCACGATAGCGACTTGAACACCAGTGGCCACGACCTCTGCTAATTCTTGAGCTATTCCCTTGACTACTTCTGGATCAATGCCATAGCCCAAGTTGCCCATTAAGGCCTCACCGCTCAGTTTCAGTAAAACCCGTTGGTAATTCGTTCCCATGAAGTTACGCTTTATGAAATAAGTTGCAATTGCCTCCAATTTAAGATAGCAGTAGAGTGGCAATCTGTGTCTAGTCCTAAATTGATTTTTGTAACTTATTGTTATTTTTACATTTATAGTTTATGATTTGTAATTTGTAACATTATTTAAACCCATTTTTTTGCCTTGGCAGTTTTTGAGCTGACAACCTATGAATTCTACCACATTCACATCTACAAAAACTTGGTTTTGGCAAGGACTACCTATATCCTATCAAATGCAAGGGACTAAAGGACCAGCGGTAATTTTAGTACATGGATTTGGTGCTTCTTGGGGACACTGGCGCAAAAACATACCTGTCCTTGCGGAAACTTGTCAGGTGTACGCTATTGATTTAATTGGTTTTGGAGCTTCTGCTAAACCCCAACCCAATGAAAAAATCACTTACACCCTAGAAACTTGGGGAAAGCAAATAGTTGACTTTTGTCAACAAGTAGTAGGCAAGCCCGCATTTTTAGTTGGTAACTCTATTGGTTGTATTGTAGCAATGCAGGCAGCCGTTAGCAGTCCGGATATAGCTTTATCAATTGCTTTACTAAATTGCTCCCTGAGATTATTACATGACCGCAAACGGCAAAATTTACCCTGGATTAGGCGGGTAGGAACCCCCCTGTTACAAAAATTCCTATCTATTAAATCCATTGGCAACTTCTTTTTTAGTCAACTAGCTCAACCCAAAACCGTCAAAAGAATTCTTTTGCAAGCTTATAATGTTAAAGAAGCAGTTACGGATGAATTGGTAGATATTTTGATGAAACCAGCAAGAGACCCTGGTGCTGCTGATGTATTCTTAGCCTTCACCAACTATTCCAGCGGACCCTTACCGGAGGACTTGTTACCGATATTACCTTGTCAGGCAATCATTTTATGGGGAACGGCTGACCCCTGGGAACCAATCGATCTAGGTAGGGAGTTAGCCAATTTTCCCCAGGTGCAAAAATTTATTCCTCTGGAAGGAGTGGGACATTGTCCCCAGGATGAAGCTCCTGAATTGGTAAATTCTCTTTTACAAGAGTGGATCCATAGTTACTGAATTTGACTAGTCGCAGCATCTGTCATCATATCCACAGTTATTATTACAGGAAGAATTGTAATAATATACTCTGTGGTCATGACGATGCCACGGACGGTAATGACCATGGTAGGGGAATTTTTTCCAATGTCCACCCCCAGAAATTAGTTGTTGTTCTTCCACAGACAACTCTGGTAGGATATGGGATAGGGTATTTGGTTTTAACATGACATACTCCAGTGTTAATGATAAACCAGACTTAATGATTAAAAGGTGTTACATACCTATAGTTTATTTATAAGAAAGTCAGCGCCCAAATTCATAATGCCAAAGTTACAATCTGATAACTAATGACTACCTCTTGGGACAGAATGATTTTTTTGCCGTCAGCTATTGAACAACTCTCGGAACCAACTTCTGTAGCTTTAGCTCAAAGTATCCAAATTGAGGAGATGATTACTCCTTTAAGTCCCCAACCAATTAGGACTAGCTATGTCGTCCAGGGTAGTGGGAACACCCCCATATTATTAATTCATGGTTTTGATAGTTCGGTTTTGGAGTTCCGCCGACTTTTGCCCTTGTTAGCTCCTACCCATCCAACTTGGGCGGTAGATTTGCTGGGGTTTGGTTTTACCGAAAGACAACGGGATATTGGGTATAGTCCTGCTGCGATTAAAACCCATCTGTATCATTTTTGGAAAACCCTTATTGGTCAACCTGTGATTCTGCTAGGAGCTTCTATGGGGGGCGCAGCAGCTATTGATTTTGCTCTTACCTATCCTGAATTGGTACAAAAGCTAATCTTAATTGATAGTGCTGGTTTAAAAGGGGGTTCGGCTTTAAGTAAATTAATGTTCCCCCAACTATACTCATTAGCAGCAGAGTTTTTGCGTAATTCCCAAGTGCGCGATCGCATTTGCCGTTCTGCTTACAAAAATCCCAATTTAATTAATGATGACACCTTATGTTGTCGTGACCTGCACATAGAAATGGCAAATTGGAAGGAATCATTAATTACCTTTACCCAAAGTGGTGGTTATCAAGCCTTTAAATTAGAGGAGTTAGGGAAAATTGGGCAACCAACCCTAATTTTATGGGGAGACAGTGATAGAATACTAGGGACGAAGGATGGGGATAAATTTAGACAAGCAATTCCCCAAAGTCAATTAATTTGGATTCCCGACTGTGGTCACATTCCTCATGTAGAAAAGCCAGAAATTACGGCACAGCACATTTTAGATTTTACTGGTAAAATATTGTGATATAATGGTAAGACCAGTAGAACAAACTATTGCACATCTGTGACACCATCCGTATTTGAGTCCGAACGTCTGTTATTTACCCCAGCTCAACCCAGCACTAATCCTATCCCTGTGATTTTTGCCTTCCCCAATGAATACACTGTGGGTATCACTAGTCTTGGTTATCAGGTGGTATGGGCAACTTTAGCAATGCGCAATGATCTACAAGTAAGTCGCTTATTTACCGATGTGCAAGAACCTCTCCCTAGACAAGCGGAAATTATTGGTTTTTCCATGTCCTGGGAATTGGATTATGTGAACATCTTGCAGATTTTAGAGTCTTTACAAATTCCTGTACGTGCAAGTAATCGGGGTTTGGAATATCCGCTGGTTTTTGGTGGTGGTCCGGTTTTAACTGCTAATCCCGAACCCTTTGCTGATTTTTTTGATGTGGTGCTATTGGGTGATGGAGAGACTTTATTAGAGAGTTTTATTGATTGTTATAAGCAAGTTAGACAAGCTCCTAAAAGTGTTCAACTTAGAACCTTAGCTCAAGTACCGGGAATCTATATTCCCAGTTTATATGATGTTGAATATTGGGGTGAAGATGGGGAAATCAAGGCTATTTACCCTCTGGAGGTTGATATTCCTCCCCTTGTTCACAAGCAGACCTATAGAGGAAATAATCTTTCGGTTTCCACAGTGGTGACACAAAAAGCAGCATGGGAAAATATTTTCATGGTGGAGGTGGTGCGCAGTTGTCCGGAAATGTGTCGGTTTTGTTTAGCCAGTTATTTAACTTTGCCCTTTAGAACCGCCAGTTTGGAAGGTTCTTTAATTCCTGCTATTGAACAGGGTTTAAAAATTACTAATCGTCTAGGTTTACTGGGTGCATCTGTAACTCAACATCCAGAATTTTCTGACCTTTTGGATTATATTAGTCAACCTAAATATGATGATGTGCGATTGAGTGTTGCTTCTGTAAGAACCAATACGGTTACCCAAAAATTAGCTCATACTTTAGCCACAAGAGATTGCCATTCTTTGACCATTGCTGTAGAGAGTGGTTCAGAAAAACTCCGCCAGATTATTAATAAAAAATTAGATAATAAAGAAATTATTCAAGCTGCTATTAATGCTAAAGCTGGGGGTTTATCAGGGTTAAAATTATATGGCATGGTGGGTATTCCCGGGGAGGAACCTGAAGATTTAGATGCTACGGTGACTATGATGAGAGATATAAAAAAGGCTACCCCCGGATTACGATTAACTCTAGGATGTAGCACCTTTGTTCCTAAGTCCCATACTCCGTTCCAATGGTTTGGAGTTAACAAGAGTGCGGAAAAGAGGTTACAGTTCTTACAAAAACAACTAAAACCCCAAGGTATAGATTTTCGTCCCGAAAGTTATAATTGGTCTGTGATTCAGTCTTTGTTGTCTAGGGGAGACCGTCGTCTTTCTTATTTGTTAGAACTAACCCGTAATTTTGGTGACTCTTTAGGAAGTTATAAACGAGCATTTAAGGAATTAAAAGGTAAAATTCCCGATTTAGACTTTTACGTTCATAGTCACTGGTCACCCCAGCAAATCCTCCCTTGGAATCACCTACAAGGACCATTACCACCATCTACCCTAATTAAACATTTAGAAATAGCAACTAGTCATTTTCGTTCTCTTTCCCCACTTAAAGTCAACAGGTAGAAAAAATTCAATTTAGGTTTTATTCATGTTACACTTTTCTCATTCTTCAATTATTAATGCACCAGTCCAAGTAGTTTGGGAATTCCATGAGAGACAGGATGTTTTGAAGCTCCTTACTCCTCCTTGGCAACCTGTGCAAGTGTTGCGTCGGGAGGGGGGACTCAATAAAGGTGCTATCACAGAATTTAGATTGTTTGTGGGGGTACTACCCCTGACCTGGTTAGCGCGTCATACTGAATGTGAGAAATATCGACTGTTTACTGACGAACAGGTGTCAGGACCTTTTGATTCATGGGTACATCGTCATGAGTTTATGGAAGAAAATGGTCAAACAAGATTAACTGATAATATTAAATATTCTCTCCCCGGTGCTGAAAGACTAGAATTAATAGGTGGGTGGGTGGTTCAAGTGCAATTGGAAGCAATGTTTCGCTACCGTCATTTTATTACTAAACGGGAATGTGAGGTGTAAATAATCATGTATAGCAGTTCTGAAAATTTACACTTGCTTTATGATATAGATGAGAATTTATGGTTGGAAAAAACAATTGTTTTGCTCAAAGAAAAACGGTTTTATGACTTGGATTTACAGCATTTGGTTGAGGAGCTAGAAGCATTGAGTAAAAGAGATAAAAATGCTGTAGCTAGTCTTTTGGAGCAGATTATTAGGCATCTTTTATTATTGCAATATTGGCACGAGGAGTCTGAAATTAATAGAAATCATTGGCAAACAGAAATTGTCGGTTTCCGGAACCAACTTGAGAGATTATTAACAACTAACTTGCACAATTATCTTTATACTGAACTAGAAAAGATATACCAAGGTGCTTTCAGATATGTGCGACAGAAAACTAGATTTGAGGTTAGTTTCCCTCAAGATTGTCCTTACTGTTTAGAACAGCTTTTGAATCAAAGTTATTTTTAAAAACACAGGTATGCTGTTTATTATTAACAGTTTTTGATCATCCAAACCAAAAAACCTAAAATCACCTCCACTGGAGGTAAAGGATAGTCTGTTAAATCAATAGTAACAACGGAACCTTCCAGTTGTAAAAATCGCCATTGTGTACCGCTGCTAATACAACCATATACTGTGGAAACTTGTCGGTTACATGCTTGATTAAATCTCTGTGCAGCTACCATTTCCGCTATACATTGCCCAATTCCAACCTTTAAATCCGCCTTCTTTGCTTCTATAATTACCATAGCAGGTGCTTCGATAGCTAACTGCTCCGCTGATTTACTAATGAGAAAATCACAAAATCCAGTTAGTCCTATTCCAGGATCAACGCTAAATTCCTCCCCAGAAAAAATGCTGATCTGGCGATCAAATATACGCCTCAGCTCTAACAACACCGGGTTAATAATTACCTCAGAACGAGCTTTTTCCGTATCAACTGCGATCGCCCATGGGATATCTTCTAAAATTGCTAGCAATTTTTGACTAGGTACAATTGGGTCAATATCTGGGGGAAAAAACCGGACGCCTTCAGTAACTGTAAGGTCAAACTGTTCTTTGACTTTACTAAATGTGAACTGACTGTATGGCATAGTTCCTAGTCTCTAGCGATAAAAACACAATAGCTCTGTAGTATCTAAATTGTCACAATAAACCGGTGTGAAGTTGCTAAAACCCAGTTTTTGAGAGATGGTTTGAAACCAAGACTGAGTTTCAGGAAAATCACTGGATGAAATATGATTTTCTACCATTGTATACTCTTGGGGGTCAATTAAAGACCAGTCCCTTTTCACATTCCCTAAATAACGTTGTATATAACTTTCCCGATCTTCCTTTTCTCGACGGATGATGTCAATAAGGATGAAAACTCCATGGGGATTTAACAGGGTTCTGATATTATTAATTATCCGTTCTTTTTCCTCCGGTTGCAAATGGTGAAGAGCGAAGGATATGAGAACAACATCAAATTTGTGGGTTCCATCTTGGACTAAATCATTGGTGAATTGCCAACAGTCTGCTGACACAAGTTTTCTCTCGCATCCAATTAGGGCAATGTTTTGTTCAGCATCCACCAACGCAGCTGTGGATACGTCTACACCTGTATATTCAGTAATTTGGGTGTTTAATAAAGCTCCACTAGTGAAACTGGCATCCCCACACCCTAAATCTAGCATAGTAAAGGGTTTTGACCATTCAGCTAATAATTTGTGTAGCACATCATATATTTCCTGATGTCCCATGTAATTATTGTTTAATACCTTTTGATAAACTTCCCACTGTCTATTGAAAAACTCTTTAGCTGAGAAGCTTTCATCTTGACTAGGTTGTGATTTCTTAATATCTGTTTTTTCGTTGATCTGCATATATTTTATCTATTTTATCAACTGTTGACCTCCGGTATTATTGGGAGGTTGATTCTTTTATGGGTGGTCTAACACACAAATAAACCAAAGGACCAAAAAGGGGAATCAAGGCAAATAACCACCATAATCGATGATTGTGCCAACCCCGTCGCGTCATGTCATCTCCCAATAGTATGGGAAATAATAGACTCAGTAGCAAAAAATCCAGGGTCATTACATGAATAAATCTATTGGTTTGCCATTGATGAACAAAATCAAACCCATCCCCTCTCCACCCATATCCTACCAAAACCAGTGCTGCTAAAGTTAATAAAATTCCTGTCCATCGAGAGTCGAAATTTTTTAAAAACCAGTTTTTATCCCCCGTAAATTCTGGGTTTTCTGCTCTTAAAGCTAAATAGGGCAAAATGGCAAAAGCACCAACGCCAAAGGATGCAAACGCAAATGGCCAAGCCACTATTTTTTGTCCCCTTCCATCAAAAAACAAGACTGCACTATACACCAAAGGCCAAATTCCCATTAAATAAAATAGGGCGATAATCACAGGATTAATACCTTGCCAATTTCCTATACACAGGTTTTTGATTAGCTCTACAGTTAAGGGAAAGTTATCAGGGGGAGCAAGGAAAAAGGCGTAGCTGACAAACCCTAGCCATATTGCCAATAACATGATTCTTCTGAACATTTTGTCACGCCTCTACACACCAATTAAAACCATAACATCAATAGCAAATCAATAGTAGTTAAATGCTTCCGAAAGATATGCTGCTGCTGCTGCTACCACTGCAATGGCATTTTCATAGTCTAACCTAGTTGGTCCCAAAACTCCTACCCTTCCAACAGGTACTGTACCCCTACGATAACTAGAAAAAATTAGGGAGCAGGTTCTCATAGGTTCTAAGGGATTTTCTGTGCCAATGCGCACTGTTACCTTGGGTTGACCAGTTTCTTCTATCTCCGGTTCGTCACATATTAATTTCCATAGTTGTTCTTGTTCTTCTTCTAGGAGATGCATTATTGTTTGTACTTGCTGCACCTGGGAAAATTCCGGTTGTCTTAATACCTCTCCCACACCCCGCACCATAATTTGGCTATTTGGTGGATTGGATGCACGCTTGAGTAATTCTGTCAAGGACTTTTTCAACAGTTCTCCATAACTTTGAAATTCCCGATCTAATTCACTCCAATTCATATTGGCTAGATCTGATAAGGTATAGTTACGCAAGCTGGTATTTAAAAAGTTAGAAAGTATTTGTAGTTCTCTGTCAATCGTTTCTGCTTCCAGTTGATTTACACCCGATTCTGGGAACAAGTCCACCACTTTGGAATGGGTTTCATATCCATCAGTGACCACAATCACCATGACTTTTCCCGTTTCCACTTGTAAAAGTTGTAAGTGTCTGATTTGGGTAGTGTTAGCTTGTGGCATGGTAATTAGGGTAATACAGCCACTTAAAGTCGCTAAAATCTGTGCCGCACCCTGTAATAAGGCTTCTAAACTCCAATCATCCCAAGGTAGTCGCTGCTGTAAGGTGGATTCCACTTCCTTGACTAAAGCTGCTGACGGTTTCATCAGCTGATTCACATATATACGATAACCTGAATCCGAGGGAATCCTACCCGCAGAAGTATGGGGTTGGTACAATAAACCCGATTTCTCTAAAACGCCCATCACACTACGAATAGTGGCAGAACTAATACCAAGGTCAAACTCTTCAATTAAAGCTTTTGAACCAACTGGCTCCGCCGTGGCAATGTAATGTCTTACCGTTGCCCATAGTATATGTTGTTGTCGATTGGTCAGCTGGACTTGCATAAAGTATATTTTGGTGAAGGCGTATTTTAAGGGGTGCAAAAGTTTGTCTCGCGACACGGACAAGGGAAAAATAAAGGGAAATTAAAAATCTATTACTTTAACAAACCTAAAGTCTAACAAGTTGCAGTACCTGTCTATATTTGTATTACTTATACTGGATCACCCATATCCAACCATTCTACAATCTTCCCATAAATTTTCTACAAAAGTTTGTGCTTGCTGATACAAAAAGCTACCTTTTAATGGGTAGCAAGATGATGAAGCACTTCCTATCTGTAAACACAGTGTTTAATATCGAGGTATGGAGTTATCGACCAAGAGAGAATAGGCATCTATCCCACCTACAATATTACTAACGTCTCTAAATCCCTGAGATAAAAGCCATTGGCACATTTGAGCAGATCTTGAACCATGGTGGCATAATACCAGGGTTTCCTTAGAAGTATCAAAACGGGTGGAAATTTCTCCTTGCCATTGATTATATTCACTCAGGGGGAGATTGACAAAACCAGAAATTTGTGCTATGGCAATCTCTTGTGGTTCTCGCACGTCTAGTAACTGTAAATTTGAACCATCCTGGATTAAACGTTGTTGTAGTTCTTGAACTCGAATTTCTTTAAAAGATTGATTAGTCATCGTAACATAATTGTTAAACTGCCAACTCAAATTATACTATATGGTGGCGACAAAAAAGCGGGAAAGTAGGTTAAAAGTGAATAATTTGAACGCGAATTATCAACGCTTATCTTTTGGTTGGATCTTGGCTGGTATTATTACTTTGCTGTTAATTGCTACTACTGGCTTATACTGGCTCCCCCATACAAGTAAGACTATTACCCCCATTTCTCAACCGGGGGCTAGTATGTTTGTTTCTCGAACATCACCTGCAATGATATCTCTACTGGTTAATCCCCAGGAGTTACAATCTTTAGACCGGGAATTTACTCAGGCGATCGCCAAATTATTGGCAAAAAATATAACTAATGATATTCAATCCTGGTTAGGTAAGGAAATTAGCTTGGTTGTTACCACTGGGGATCTAGACCGTAACCCAGATAATGGCATGCAACCGGGATATTTAATGATATTGGAAACGGAGGATCCAACTGAAAGCCGGGAGTTTATTAAATTATTATTTTCTCAAAGAGCTTTATTAGGAAAAACACTAGAAGTTGCAAAATATAATGGTACAAAGTTGGTTTATGATCTGCCCAGTGAAAACAAGTTAATATCCAGTCAATTTTCGGGGTTTGAAATCAACAGTTCTTTAGCTGGTGCGGTTGTAGGTAAATATGTTTTGTTTGCCAATGATATCAAGGTTTTAAAAGAGTCAATTAATAATGTTCAAGCTCCGAATTTGAATTTAGTCAGTTCTCCCAAATATCAAAAAGCTATTCAAGAACTGCCTAAAAATGCCCTAGCTCTGGGATATTTTAATTTACCATATTTGGCAAGATGGCAAAATTTAGAGTTTCCAGAAACATCAAGTTCTGCCAACTATGATAGTCAGCTTCTTTCCTTAGTGTTAAATCCTGATGGTTTGTTGGTAGAAACTGGATTTTTTAACCCATCCCCGGTTCCTAACCAAGCATCTAGGGCAAGGTTAAATAATGCTGTGAATTATCTTCCGGAATCTGTTGGTTTAGCAATTATTGGCGCTAATCTCCAGGAGGAGAGTAGTATAAATAAACTTTGGCAACAAGCAACAACTACTATTTACGGATCCCCAACTACAGGTACTCGTAGGTTATTACCACATTTGTGGGAAATTCAAGAACAATTAGGAATCACCTTGGCCAATGATATTTTCAGTTGGATAGATGGCGAATATGCTCTGGGGATTTTTCCTAGTTTGGAGGATAATACTCATTGGACCTTTATTGTGGAAAATTCCCCCAGTCTAATCCAGGGGATTGCTCACTTAAATACTGTAGCTGTAAAACAGGGATTTAATGTTAGTTCGTTCCCATTAAATGACCAAACAATTTTTGCATGGACAAAACTAAAATTCCTTAATAAAGTTGTAGATGCACAAATCATAGGTCTTCATACAACAGTTGATAACTATGAAATTTTTGCTTCCGATATTTTAACAATGGAAAAAATCCTCACCCATCAAGAAAATCCCCTTACCCAAAACCGCCAATTTAAGACAGCTGCTGGTCATAGATCACAAACCAACCAGGGTTATGTGTATATGGACTGGCAAAAAAGTCAAAGATTTCTCGAAAGTCAACAACCCCTAGTTCCATTGGGGGAATTGTTCGCTCAACCACTTTTTAAAAACTTGCGATCGCTCACAATTAACAATTATGGTCAGAACCCAGGGATGTGGAAAGGTGGAGTGTTTTTCCAGCTTAAAGATTAAAGACTTTGACCAATATTTTTCACCAGAGTTGGAAATCTAGTGCCCTATGATTTAAAATAAGAAAGTAGCTTTTTTGGATAATATCTCGATGCTATCTACACTGCGTGACGATTTTCGTATTATCTTTGAACGGGATCCAGCTGCTCGCAACTGGTTGGAAGTTTTATTTTGCTATCCGGGTTTACAAGCTCTCATCTTCCATAGAATAGCACATACCCTACATACCATGGGTATTCCCCTAATTCCCCGTCTCATTTCCCAGATAGCTAGATTTTTCACGGGTGTGGAAATACATCCAGGTGCGGTAATTGGTAAAGGAGTATTTATTGACCATGGTATGGGAGTGGTGATTGGAGAAACTGCCATTGTGGGTGATTATGCTCTTATATATCAGGGTGTAACCCTAGGTGGTACGGGTAAACAAAGCGGTAAACGTCACCCCACCCTGGGAGAAAACGTGGTTGTTGGTGCGGGTGCTAAGGTGTTAGGTAATCTCCAAATAGGTAGTAATGTTCGTATTGGTGCAGGTTCGGTAGTACTCAGGGATGTACCATCCAATTGTACTGTTGTTGGTATACCAGGGAGAATTATCTATCGTTCAGGGGTGCGTATTGCTCCCTTGGAACATAATAATCTACCTGATTCTGAAGCAGAAGCAATTCGAGCTTTAGTTAATCGTATCGAAATGCTAGAGGAAGAAATCAAAAATCTCAAAGACCCAATTCCATCTTTCCCTAGTTATCTGAAGAGCCCAGTTTTAGTGGGTAAACTAATAGCAGATCAAGAATCACCTAGGGAACAGAAACTCTGTCATATTCGCGATAAAGCCATACAAGAATTTTTGGATGGTGCGGGTATTTAGTTATCAAAAATTTGGGTCTAAAATGTGCAAATATGGTTGACTTCTCCTGAACCCCCGTGTCTTTAGACCGGGGAGTCAAATAACACTTAAATTATTGGGTCAACCTAACTACTAATAAGCAGAGAAATATCTATAAGTGGTAGAATAATCTTAACCGTTGTTCCCCGATTTAAACCCAAACTTTCCAAAGTAATTTTCCCCCCCATTAATTCAATCAAATTGCGGGAAATAGCTAATCCTAAACCCGTTCCCTCAAATTTGCGCGTGGTCGTACCATCTACCATCACAAAGGGACGAAATAATTTTTGCTGCTGCTGTGGATCTATACCTATACCAGTATCCACCACGGAAATAACCACATATAATTTACTATGTTGTTTGATAACTTTAGTGCTAATTGTAATACTTCCTTCTTCAGTGAATTTAGTGGCATTACCAATAACATTGATCAGCACCTGTTTGAGTTTGATTCTATCACCCTTAATAGGGATAACTTGCTCTGATATTTCACATTTTAATTGCAGTCCCTTCTTTTGCACGTTGACTGATTGTAAATTAATTACTTCTAGTAATAATTGGCGTAATTCCAACGGAATCATCACCACCGAAAGTTTACCAGCTTCTATTTTAGAAATATCTAACAAATCATTAATAATCCCTAAAAGATGAATTGCTGTATCATCAGCTTTTTTTAAAAACTCTAATTCCTCCTCCTTATCGTCACATAAACCATCTCTCACTAAACGCACACAGTTAATAATAATATTGAGGGGATTTCTCAATTCATGGGATGTGTTGGCTAAAAACTGACTTTTGACGGTGTTAGCTGATTTAGCCTCCTTCCAAGCCATTTCTAACTCTTCTGTCCATGCTTTCAGTCGTTCCACCATTTGATCCAGTGCTTGAGCTAATTGATTAAACTCCTTAATTCTAAAATTGCGCGGAATTGGTTGTACTGCATGATGACTGTGAATATTTAAAGCATAGTCCCTTAACTCCTCTACAGGATCTGCTAACAAAGGTGCCAAATACAAGGAAACCAATAAACTAGCACCTACCAAACCAACTGTTAAAGCAATAAGTATCAGTTTAATCTGATCTAATCCTAAAAGAGCATCTCTAACACTAGCAACAGCTAATATCACCCATTTTTCCTGTCTTTGTTTAGTAATAGGATTGGGAATAGCTGTATACCCAGCTACCGAGTCCTCTCCGTCGCTAAAATGAAAATTTATGGAGTTATTATTACCCTCAAGAGCATCTTTAATAACTCCTTTTAGCTGCTGCAAATCTGTATATTTATTAATATTAGTTCCTATGGTTTCTAAAGATGGATGGGCCAGAATAGTCCCGTCTTCACTAATCACTACTAAAGCACCAATGAGAGAACCTCGTTGATTTTCCATTTGTCGGTGTAGTGTAGTTTTAATAATTAAAACATAAGCCAAATTTCCCCGCTGATTATACACTGGTGCTGACAAAACTAATTCCAGTTGGTTTTCTGCAGGACGTTTACCAGTAATTCCCGATTTCAATGGTAAAACTGGTGTAATGTGAACCTGATGACTAATTCCACCAGAAAATTGACTATTAATCCATGACATACTATTTTCTATCAAAGGTTGATCGCCACAGCTACTAGCAATCACCGGATTCCTATCATCCCTATTATCAAGATGATTGAGTTGAATACAATCAATTTGATTGGGCAATAATCTCTCTATTTGCTTGATTAATTTTTCCACTTCTATAACTGACCCCGATTTTATCGCTTGAGTCTGAGTAGCTGTCAGTAAATTGGTTTCTAGGGTGGCGATCGCATCTGTAATTTTCTCTCCTTTATTAATCGCACTATCAATTAAATTTTGCCGAACATTATTTAGCAAGCTTGAACGTGCTTTATTCAGTGCGGCTATTTCCCCAATTAATAAAACCGGAACAAAGACCAGTAATATTCTGGTTACTAAAATTCGTCTAAAGGAAGATTGACGGAGTTTAACCATCGCAGGACTCACTTCCAAAAATGTATACACTATCATCGCTACGGTACAACACTTGCCATATCAGATTCAACACTGCTGCAACGCCACAAAAATTAAAAATCTATCTACCAGTTCATATAGTGCTTTCCAGTTCTGGTAATTTTCATCCGGATATTAAGTTTTTTTAACAATCGGTTGAATACTGGTTAATTAATACCGCTCAAGGTGCTATCTTTTGGCAAGGACGTTAATTATCCGTATTTTCAAGTGTGTTCCCACCTTGTAAATACTCACTTTAACTTACACTGCTTCTACTGAGAGTGTGTCAAATTTATGTCTCAACAATTGCCCGCACCCAACCAATTCGGGAAATTACCCACCGAAGCTCAATTAGAAGAAAAACTAATGCAGGATGTGTTAATACTATTATCTAGTATGTTTCAAAGGGAAGAGTCCACTATTAAACTAATCTTGAATTGTCTTTATGATATCGGTGCTAATAATCTAATTAACCAAAAGTTTCGCTACGGTACTATAAATAAGCTCTTAAAATGGATCTCGAAAACATCCAAACCCGCATTCCGGATGATTGCTTGGCAATGGTTCAAAAAAAATTGCCCCCAACTCATTGCTGACTGGTTACATACCCAAATAGAGTTTAAACCCCCCCAACCTACACCCTTACCAAGTCCTAGGGTGGAAGTAATTAAAGATATTAATTCCCTACCTCCCATGACTCAAGACCAAATTTATGAAGTTAACCATGAAGTAACACAACTCCGCTCCCAGGTCAAACTATTAAGGGGTATTTTGGTCGGTCTAGCTACCGTATTAACCGCTAGTTTTATGTGGGCTGGCTATATAATAGAACATTAACTCCATTATTACCAAGGGGATGTGGTCAAATTTTGTCTAGTTTCCAGATAGACAAGTAGGGCATTAATATCAGCAGGGTTAACTCCTCCAATGCGGGATGCTTGTCCAACCGTGAGAGGTTTAACCGTGGTGAGTTTTTCCCTAGCTTCCTTAGAAAGAGTGGTAATAGAATTATAATCCAAATTGGGGGGTAGATGGCGATTTGCTTGACGAGCGATTTGGTCGATTTGGTTTTGCTGTCTGGCTAAATACCCAGAATACTTAATATCTATTTCCGCACCTTCCTTTTCCGCTCCATGGAGATGGGGATTGCCAAGTCCGTATCTTTCCAAATCAGAATAATGGATTTCTGGACGACGCAACAGATCTGCGAGGGTGATGGAACCCTTAATAACCTGTTGAGTATGTTGAGTAATCAACCTACCAATATCCTCATGCTCCTTAATTCTGGTGGAATGGAGTCTTTCCTTTTCCCCAATAATTTGTTCTTGTTTTCTAGTAAACAAATTCCATCTTCTGTCATCAATTAAACCTATTGCTCTTCCTAGGGGGGTCATACGTTGATCCGCATTATCAGATCTTAGTAACAACCGATATTCTGAGCGACTGGTGAGCATACGATAGGGTTCTCGTAAATCCTTCGTGCACAAATCATCAATTAAAGTGCCAATATAACTTTGTTCCCGGGGAAAAATCACCATTTCTCGACCTTGGGCAAACTGAACCGCATTAATGCCCGCCACCAATCCTTGAGCAGCTGCCTCTTCATAACCCGTTGTGCCATTAATTTGTCCGGCACAAAAAAGACCTTCTATTTTTTTAGTCATTAAAGATGGGTAGCATTGAGTTGCAGGTAAGTAGTCATACTCTACTGCATAGGCTGGACGTAGCATCACACATTTTTCCAAACCGGGAAGACTTCTCAACATGAGAATTTGCAAAGTTTCTGGTAATCCCGTGGAAAAACCCTGAATATAGAGTTCTGGTATATCTCTCCCTTCTGGTTCAATAAATATCTGATGACTTTCCTTGTCTGCAAACCGAACTATCTTATCCTCAATGCTGGGACAGTAACGAGGACCTTTAGCATCCACCCAACCCCCATATACGGGAGATAGACGGAGATTTTCTTGAATCAGACGATGGGTTTCCGGAGTAGTGCGGGTCATGTAACAGGGAATTTGCTCTTTTTCTACCCATACTTCCGGGTCAAAACTAAACCAACGGACTTCCTCATCTCCCGGTTGGATTTCCATTTTGCTGTAATCTACAGATCGCTTATCCACCCGAGCGGGAGTTCCAGTTTTCAATCTTCCAGTTTCAAAACCCAAGCGATGGAGGGTGGTAGTTAAACCCACTGCTGCAAATTCTCCTGCTCGACCAGCTTCCATGGATTTATTTCCTACCCAAATTCTCCCTCCTAAAAAGGTTCCTGTAGTTAAAATCACAGCTTTACATGCAAAAGCCACACCAAAATAGGTTTCAACCCCAATTATTTCATCGTTTTTGCCCAAAACCAAGTCGGTTACCATAGCTTCCCGAATGGTCAAGTTTTCCTGGTTTTCCACAATTCCCTTCATCACAGCTGCATATTCACGTTTATCAGTTTGAGCTCGTAGGGCCCAAACTGCTGGACCTCGAGAGGAGTTCAGGACTCGTTTTTGCAGGTAGGTACGGTCTGCCATTTTACCGATTTCCCCACCTAGAGCATCTACCTCATGGGTAAGTTGGGATTTGGCTGGACCTCCCACCGCTGGATTACATGGTTGCCAAGCGATTTTATCCAGATTCAGGGTTAACAATAGGGTAGGACAACCAAGACGAGCAGCAGCTAAAGCTGCTTCACAACCAGCATGACCTGCGCCTACTACAATTACATCATAAGCATCTTGAAATTCAATGTTATGGTGATTATTATTTTGAATAGCATTTTGAACAGTAGTTTCCATAATCATTATGGTGAAAAAATATTGGGGGATTTTTAGTTGGTGTTTTTAATTGTAATTATATACCGCACCAAAGGTGAAGAAAATGGCGTACAGTGATTTTAGTTTAACTCAATTTAGAAATAAATTTCACATCGAAATTAATGAAGATCCGGATTTATTTGCCCATGTCAACTCCGTGGAACCTAGTGATAAATTAATCAGCACTCTGGGGGAAACTATGGAAATGGCCCTAGCAATCAATACGGAAAAAGCGCGATCAGAATTCATCATCACCCCTATTTTGTTGGAAGTACGACGCAGGGCCAATTATCAAATTAGTCTGTTTTCTGGCAGTGATTTTAATGTGGATCCTGAACAAGGTTTAACTGGCTATTGTGATTTTATTATCAGTCTCTCTCGGGAGCAATTAATTATTAATGCTCCTGTGGCAATTATTGTCGAAGCAAAAAATGAAAACATTAAAGCTGGCTTGGGTCAGTGTGCAGCTACCATGTTAGCAGCTCAGCTGTTCAATCAACAGCAACATAATGGATCACCTGAAATTAAAACTATTTATGGAGCCTTAACCACAGGGGACATTTGGAAATTTTTGCAGTTAGTAGAAAGCAAGTTATTGATTGACCTAAATAACTACTATATCAGTGATCTTAATAAAATCCTAGGTATTCTTTTGGGATTAATTGTACTATAGCACTATCGATCATCTTCCGTGGATAGATTTGTAACTTCCAATACAAAAACAACAGAGCATAAAGTGGCAAATTTAGCAATCTTTGATCCTAAAACTACTTGAGGTTATAGTCTTAATCTGTTAGTCAGTAAACCTTATCCAACTAATTATGGTTCAAGAACTGAAACGTCCACGCCAGATTGCGTCCTTTCCCGAAACTGCTCCCGCAGCCAATCCTGTGTTTTTCAGGACCTATAGCCGTCGCACCCAAACAGGATTAAGAGAATCCTGGAGCGATGTATGCGATCGCACTTTAAAAGGACTAGTAGAGTTAGGAAAACTCAACTTGGAAGAAACTGCACTGTTAGAAAAAATGCAACTACAGATGAAAGCCTTACCGAGTGGAAGATGGTTGTGGGTTGGTGGTGTGTGATTCGTTGAATCGAAACTGGTTTAATTCAACCGGGGGATGATTCGGTGGGTTCAACAACCGAATAAAAAAGTACGGTTAACCGAACCCAAATAACTGTATAACCTTATAGGTGATGTGATAGACACAGAGTCCTATCCTCCAAGCGTGGGAGTGAAAGCATTTCCCCTACCTAGGGACTGGTAATCAAAGGGTAAAGCGGGGAAAAAAGCTGGTAACACCAAACCATGAGGTGAATCCCAGCGAGCAGGAGTGCATGGATAACGAAAGTGAAGGTACATCTAAACAGTCGTCACCTAGCAAGTAGCGAAAAAAATGGTTGATACGCTGCTGTCAAAAGACAAAGAGACATTAAGGAACCCAAAAGTACCACCATTAAGGTCACGCTTTCCTGTCTCCGGCTGAGTAGTGCCATCCTAAACACTCAAATCAATGGTTATACGGAACGAAGTAATTTTATTAGCAGCTCTTTCCGGGGTCGATAGGGAAGTAGGAACCAATCCGCAAGCTCTAATAAAAAGAGATGGAATCAGAAGCAAAGGTCTACCTGTAATGGGTATGAATAAGCTGACAGATTCCCGATGATTTGGAAGATAGAGTTTCATATAGCAATGAAAATGACTAAAACACGGAAAACACCGATGGTGGTATGGGCACAGATAAACTGGCGTAAGCTAGAAAGGGCTGTGTACAAGTTGCAACAGAGAATTTATCAAGCCTCTAGTCGGGGAGATGTTAAGGTAGTGCGTAAACTGCAAAAGACTCTGCTCAATTCCTGGTCTGCCAAAATGCTTGCTATTCGGCAAGTAAGAACAGAATACCAAGCACAACAATTATTGATTAAACTGGCTCTAGAACCTGAGTGGGAGGCTAAATTTGAGTCTCATAGTTATGGATTCCGACCGGGTAAAACTTATATGGATCCTATAATGGCTATTAAAGAGGCAATGAGGTATGGTAGCAAGTATGTTATCAGTGTCAATCTTGCCCAACACTTCGAGCAAATTGACTACGAAAAGCTATTAAGTAAGATAAATACTTTCCCAAAACTCCGTAGGCAAATAAGGGTAGGAATGAAATCGGGTATATACAATCTTAACTCATGGTTATTAAATCAAGAGATAATCCATCCCGGTAGTTTACTTTCCCCGCTTTTAGTCAATATTGCTCTCCATGGCATGGAAAAAATTGTCCGAGAATATGGCAAAACTATTCCAGGTAAAAAAGAGGAAATAACCTTGATTAGACATGGCAGCGAATTTGCACTGCTAGATTCTGAATTCGATGTAATTATCAAGGCTAAAATACTGATTGAGAAGTTTCTGAGTGATCTAGGTATACAAATCAACTTGGAGCAAACTCTCAAGGGTACAAAATCCCCTGGGTTCAATTTTCTGGACTTTAATATCCGCCAATATGAAATCAAAACCCATTCCCAACCACAAAGGTATCAAACTTTCATCCAGCCCAGTCAAGAAGCAATTAAAACCCATTATGGGGAACTAGCTCAAGAAATAGATAAATTTAAGTCTTGTCAATCCCAATTAGACTTAATTAAACGACTAAATCCCATCATTACCAGATGGAGTAACTATTATTTCCCTGTTAATAGTGCTAAAACATTCCAAAAGCTAGACCACCTAATGACCTTAAAATTAATTGCCTGGGTGAAGGCCAGACATAATCACAAATCCACCAAACAGTGGGTCGAGAAATATTTTGGCTCCAAAGACCAAGCTAATTGGGTATTTCGTGCGTTTGAAGAAAGTCAACCGGTGTACCTTACCTACCATCATGGATTTCTCAACGCTGTCAAGCAGTGTGACACCTATATCAAGACATCAACCCCAAATTGGTACTCTTAAAAGAGCCAAATCATTGAGGAGCCGTGTGATGCGAAAGTATCACGCACGGTTCTGAAGCCGAGTCATATTGGAGACAATGTGGCTTAGGGTCATACGGAATGGTTAAAAAAGTCGAAAAATTTCTCTGGAGCTTATAACTGCACTTCTACAAACCTCATAGATTGGCAAGCATTTGGTTTAATGATGGATCTGGCCATGATGGGTTGTGGTACAGGAGCAGTGATTGAACCCCAGTATATTAATCAATTACCCCCCATTCGTAATCGGTTACAGGTGACCATTCAGGGGAAAATTGGCAACACTCCAGAAAAAGACCGTCGGGAGTTTACAGAAACAGTTATAGAAGGTAATCGGGTGACTATTTATGTAGGAGATAGTCGAGAAGGTTGGGTAAATTCCTACCAAACCCTTCTGGAACTCTCTACGGATATACGCTTTACCGATGATATTCAAGTGTGTGTAAATCTTGATGATGTGCGTCGCTCCGGAGAAACCCTCAAGGGATTTGGTGGTGTTGCTAACCCAGTCAAATTATCCGGATTATATACTCGTTGTGCTTCTATTCTCAACCAAGCTGTAGGTAGAAAGTTAAATTCCGTCGAATGCTGTCTATTAATAGACGAAGCTGCCGTATCAATTGTTGCTGGTAATATTCGGAGATCGGCGGGTATGAGACAATTCATCGCAGAGGATGAAAATGGAGCAACAGCCAAAGATAATCTGTGGAAACAAGATGCTCAAGGAAACTGGAGCATAGACCCAGAAAGAGATGCTTTGCGCATGGCCAATCATACTCGAGTGTTTCATCACAAACCTACTTTAGAAGAATGCCTTGCAGCTGTTCAGAAACAGTATTATAGTGGTGAAGGAGCAATTCAATGGGCTGGTGAAACAGTAGCTAGAGCAAATATTGATTTACTCAAAACCATTGAACTAAAAAAACAGTTTCTGAATGCTTATGCAACAGGCCAGGCCAGAACATGGATAAAAGAAAATTATCCAGAGATGGAAGATTCAGAGCTGGAACATCGTTTGGGTAGATATGGTTTAAACCCCTGTGGTGAAATTATTGGTGCTGACTTCCATTGTAACTTAGCCGAAGTACATTTAAACCAAATTGATCCTGATAACTATAAGGAACAGGAGGAAGCCTTTAAAGCAGCTGCTATATCCGTAGCTGCCTTATTAAATCACAAATTTCAGGAGATCCGCTATCAACATAGTCGAGAATTGGATCCCATTGTTGGTGTTTCCTTCACGGGGTTGTTTGACTTCTTTGTTCATGCTTTTGGTGTGGAGTGGTTACATTGGTGGGAACAGGGAAGACCAGAAACCCAGGAAGGACTAATATTTAAACGGGGTGAGCAAAAATATCTCAATAAATGGCGAGAAATAGTACATCAAACCGTTTGGGAATATTGCGACAAACATGGGATTAAAAGGCCCAATCGGTGTACCACTGTTCAACCTAGCGGCACAAAATCCTTATTAACAGGTGCTTCTCCTGGTTGGCACCCTCCCAAAGCGCAACGATTTATTCGTCGGATTACTTTCCGTAAAAACGACCCAGTAGCTCTAGCTTGTTTGGATTATGGGTACAGTGTCATACCTTCCCAATCTGATAAAGACGAACAAGGTAATTTACTGGATAATCCCTTTGACCCCCGTTGTAGTGAGTGGTTAGTAGAAATCCCCGTAGCGGTTTCTTGGGCGGATTTACCAGGAGCAGACAAAATAGATGTATCCAAATTTTCTGCTTTGGCTCAGTTAGATTTTGTCATGGAGGTACAGAGGTGTTATACTACCCATAATACCTCAGCAACCTTAGAATTGAGATATGACGAAGTTGAATGCTTAGGAACTCGCATATATGAAGCCATTCAGAAGGATGAAGGGTATATTTCAGCAGCCATACTAGGGAGATTTGATGATATTCAAACCTTTCCTCGTCTACCCTTTGAACCGATAGATCAGAAAACATATCAAATGTTATCCGCTCAGGTAAAGTTGCGACGGAAAACGGAAGATTTTTGTCAAGCTCTAAGTCGTTATGATTTAGGTGAATTAATAGAATCAGGGCCAACTGCTTGTGATTCTGACAAATGTATGTTTCCCGAACAGCTTATAGAAAAGTCGTAGGTTTTTAAAAACGGAGGTGGATGCAGCCATCATGCCATTTTGATTTCCACTATATGGCTGGAGCTAATCCATTCTCCCTGAGCATTATAACTACGAATCAGTCTTTGTCTTTCTGTATCTTTGACTAACCAACCTGCTTCGATGAAAAACTCTTTTCTCCGCTCCAGTTTTGGGGGAACGTTGCTAGACACACCATCTGGCAAAAGTATTTCCTCATTGTTTAACTTTTGATTAGATTGTTGTCTGGATGATGGTTCAAATATCAACCTGTTGTCTACTATTTTACCGAGAGAAATCATTTCTTCCCCAGCAAACAATTGCTGTTTTTCTAAATGCCCATTATCTAGTTTTTTAATTTCCAAGTAAGTTGTTTCTTTATTGGATGGTCTTAGATCTGAGTAAACCGTATGCGATATTCCTTGCCACTTACCGATTAGCTGTTCTACTGTTAGTTGGGGTCTCTCCTGTGCATCCGTAAAACTACGAAACTCCCTAATTAGCGTTAAACCGCTTAGTTCACCGTCCTTATTATATAATTGCACCAAACGAGACCTGCGGTTCTCATGGACAAAACCATATTCCGCACCAAATTCAGCAAAGGGGGCCAGTTGCACGGTTCCCTTAGAAAAAGCACCTGTTTCAAAAAAAATATTCTCTTTAGCCAGGGATGTATATTCCTGTTGATAGTCTTGAATAACAGGACTATCATAATCATGACCTTGGAAACGTCGTAGTCTAAACAATACAGTTTCGTTGTTATTAGTAGCCTCTAAGTTTAAAATACTCAGAGTAGAATCCAAAATCTCCCCTTGACCAGAGATGCGAGTGAATGAGCCCCTCCACTCCCCAGCATTTTTGAGAAAATTGCGCCAATTAGTTAACATAAGCCCATTCCCCCCTTGCGAGTGACTACAGCTATAATCTATAATAGGTTTTTACATTATTACATTATGGGTGGAGAGTGTAATGTTTATCAGTGAATTATCGCCTCTGTTTCAAGAGCTAAAAGAGCATCCCGTTTCCTTTCTCAGCGGGTTTGTCTCTGGACTATTACGAATCAATCTGACTGAGGATCCGGTAAAAACCTGGCTGGATAAGCAAACTTCCTCATGTCAGTCTTGTAAAAGTGCCACTGATGACCAAAATGGAGCCAAAAATAAACCTCAACAAATTTCTATTGATTAATCAAAGTCTAGAACCCATGATGAGTAAGCATTATAGCTCACCTTCATGCAGGTGCTTAAACCATATTTTTGGGCTATTTTTGCCAAACTACTTGCCATTTTGAGTAAACCAGTGTAAAATACATAGGTGGTCGGCATGAGGAATTGGCAGACTTTAAACGGACGTGAAAGCAACAATACTACTTAGGTAGCAAGTTGTGGACAATCGTCAAGAATCCCTGATCTTCTAGGTCAGTGCTTATGTCAATATATTAATGGATGGCTGTGTTGAGTGGTGTGGCAAATCTGAGAGCGTCTAATCGGCTTCCTAGTTGTCCACAAACCAACGCTAAAAAATTGCCAAGTTGCATTTTTTTACTAACCATCCCCCTTTGTTGAAAATTACGTGACTCACAATGACTATCTACATTGGAAATCTCTCTTACCGCGCAACTGAAGCAGACTTAAAAGCCGTGTTTGCAGATTATGGCGAGGTAAAAAGAGTTGTTTTACCTACTGACCGCGAAACAGGAAAGATGCGCGGGTTCGCTTTTGTTGAAATGAACGAAGATGCACAAGAAGATGCTGCCATATCAGAATTGGACGGTGCAGAATGGATGGGTCGTCAACTAAGAGTGAACAAAGCTAAACCAAAAGAGGAGAATAATAGGGAGAATAGACCAAGGAAAGGACACTCCAAAGGATAGTCAGAGGACAAACTATAAAAATCTCGGCACTCTTAACACTACCAATAGTATATAAACAATAGCAAGTTGTTGCTCCTAGATATCTCCAGAGCTTGACCGCCTTGCTTCCGTGAGGTGTCTAGGGTTTGTTCGGGGTGGGTGATGTTGATCTACCATCCATATTTTTTCGTTCTTATATTTTTGTTTGAACAGGATTAATCTGATCTAGTACTTGCCATATTTCTTGCATCATAGCATCTAACCCTGTGCGAGTGACAGCGGAAATAATAAAAACTGGGGCTAGGGATAGGTGGTTTAACCTTGTAGCTAGTCCATTTAAATCCACAACTTCTTGATCCACAGCATCAACCTTGTTAAGAGCTAAAATCTGTGGTCGTTTAGCCAAGCCTCTGTCGTAGGCTTTGAGTTCTGCTTGAATAGTGTGATAGTCAGCAATAACATCTTCACTGGTACTATCTATGAGATGTAAGAGGATTCGGGTGCGTTCGATGTGACGTAAGAAGTCATGACCTAGGCCTGCACCATTGGATGCGCCCTCAATTAGACCTGGAATATCAGCAAATACCGTACCATCACCCGTGGGTTTTTTCACCACACCCAAATTAGGAATTAGGGTAGTAAAAGGATAATCAGCGATTTTGGGACGTGCAGCAGACAGGGAAGAGATTAAAGTTGACTTACCAGCATTGGGTAAACCGATAATACCGACTTCTGCTAACAGTTTTAACTCCAAGCGCAAAACCTTTTTTTCTCCTTCCAGACCGGGGAGTGAGTATTCTGGAGCGCGGTTGCGGTTACTGAGAAAGTGCTGATTTCCCAGTCCACCCTTACCTCCTTCTGCTGCGCGAAACCGTTGTTGTGGTTCCACTAAATCACATAATAAACCATCCGTTGTTCCATCATAAATAGCAGTACCGCAGGGAACTTCCACAATTAAATCTTTGCCACCAGCACCCGTACAATTATTGGGACCACCACGATCGCCATTTTCCGCTTTAAATAAGTGTTTGTATCTAAAGTCCAATAGAGTTTGGAGATTGGGATCTGCCACAAAAATTACCGAACCGCCCTTCCCTCCGTTTCCACCGGAAGGACCACCTGCTGGGACATATTTTTCCCTGCGGAAAGCCACAATACCATCACCACCTTTACCTGCTTCTACCTCAATAATTGCTTGGTCTATAAATTGCATACTAGTAATTACTTGGACATTTTGGACATTATTTGCCATGGAAAACCATTATAGCCATCTCTAGATGTATTTGGAAATATCCTCCTGACAATCATCTGCAAGATAGGACAAAGCGCGGAAACGTAACCCAACTAATTGCGATCGCCACCTGCTGTTCGCAGGAAGTTTTCCGCCTGCGATTTGTTCTGTGGTATAGGGAGTAGCACTCATAAAAACTCACGCCCAAAAATTTTTTAAGTAGGTCATTCCTATTATGACTGTTTCTGGATAGATGGGGAATTATTCGTGGAGATTATTTTGCGGTTTACTTCTTGTGGTGGTAAGTTTTTAAAAACCATCGGGTGTGGAGGTGAGACTTGCTAATTGAACTGTTAAGATATATGATGTGAATTGTTAACAGTAAATTTTTTGAGAAGTATATATGTTTTTTTTTGGAATTGAACATGAAGTAGCTTTTATCAACCACCAGGGAAAGTTCGCCGATTTTAACTGCACAAATTTTCAAGACTTTCAACAAATAGTTGATGCTTTGCCCATTTATCCCCATGATTATCTGGAGTTAAGAGTTGGGGATGCGGGAATTAAAAAGAAAAGATGGTATATTGAGGGATTTGAAAGATTTGATGCGGGGGGAGCATTACTGGATTGTTCCCCCAAGGGAATTGAAATTAGAACTACCATACATCCAACTATTCAAGGTGCCATTGATGAATTAACTACCAGTTTTTCTTTGTTGAGCCAAGTGGCTAATAATCGGGGGTTTGTTCCCATTTTAGCCAGCTTTAATCCCTATACCTGTAAATTTGAACCACAACCACCATTAAATGATTTTGAACTCCAACAATTACAGGTGTATCCTGATGAACAAACTGCCTATATCTATATGGTTTCTTATGGACCAGATTTAAATATTTCTCTGGCAGATTTACCAATGGAAAAGGTAATTGATATCGGTCAAAAATTGACCTACTACAGTCCTTTTATTGTTCCTTTTACTTATAGTTCACCATTTTATCATGGTACTCTCTGGGATGGACTTTCGGTGAGAACCTTTATCAGAACGGGAAAAAGATCTGCTACCCTAGTATTTGTAGAGAACCAACAACAGCTGATTACAAGTACGCCTTCACTAACTAAGATAGCTCGGATTCCAGCTGAAATTGGCAGAATAGAGTTTAAAGCCTGTGATAGTTGTGATGATTTTGCTATTTATGCAGGTCTATTGGCATTATTAAAGGGTTTGATACTAGATACCACTTTATTAGACAGGGCTATTATACCCGATGCCAAGCTGCATCAAATTTCTGCTAAAGAAGGATTTAACCATGAGGATATTTTTAACATGGCTAATAAACTTCTAACAGCTGCTGAGGAGGCTTTGATTAATGATTCAGATGTTAAGTTTTTAGATACATTAAAACAAATTTTACTCAGTCGCAAAACCAAGTCCCATCAACTAATTGAATTGTGGAAAAGTATGGGTTCAATTGAGGAAACACTTAAAAAGACATACCATTCCCTATTAACATAAAAGAGGATTAAGTTATTAAAAAGTTGGGGTTTACGAAAAATCATGTATGTCACCTTACAAGTAAATGGAGAAAGTCGCACCGTTCCACCAGCAACTTGTTTACCAGAATTACTGCGAAAACTGGGTTTTAACCCTCGATTGGTAGCTGTGGAATACAATGGTGAAATTTTACACCATCAATTTTGGTCAGAAACCCAAATCCAGGATGGTGACCACCTGGAAATTGTTACCATTGTGGGTGGAGGCTAAATGGATATTGTTTAACAACAGTCACGGACTCTCTCCAGGATGTGGTAAAAAAAATGAAAAGTTTTGTAAACTAAGATTAATAATCTTTATATTTATGATGGAACCTCCGTGCAAGAAGATTTTCGGTTGATTGTGGATTTGGTTTCAGTGTTTGCTGTCGCTGCTTGTGGTGGAATGTTAGCAGCTTTGCTGAAACAACCTGTCCTCCTGGGATATCTGGTGGGAGGAATGATTGTTGGACCCACCGGATTGGGTTTAATCAGGGAGGTAGTGCAAGTAGAAACTCTTGCACAATTTGGTGTAGCTTTTTTATTGTTTGCCTTGGGGGTAGAATTTTCCTTTAGTCAGCTGAAAAAGGTAAGGGCTATAGCGTTGGGCGGTGGGGGATTACAAATTATTCTCACTATTATTACTACTGTGATTGTTTGTGGTATTACCGGTGCTTGGGAAACTTTACCTGCTAAGGGCGTATTTTTAGGTTCTATTCTTTCTCTCTCATCTACAGCAGTTGTTCTCAAATGTTTGATGGAGCGCAATGAAACAGAGACAAACCATGCTCAGGTGATGCTAGGTATTTTGGTGATTCAGGACCTAGCTCTAGGTTTAATGCTGGCAATTTTGCCCGCTCTCCATCAACCAGGAGAATCTATAGGTTTAGCACTCTTCAATGCCATCGTGCGCATTGCTTTATTTACAGCGGGCGCTGTAGTTGTTGGTATTTGGATAATGCCACGTATATTGCGTCTTTTAGCACGCACGGAAAGTCGAGAGTTGTTCCTATTGGGTGTGGTGACCTTATGTTTATCTATTGCCATCCTAACCGAATATTTGGGTCTTTCCATTGAAATGGGAGCTTTTGTCGCGGGGTTAATGATTTCTGAGGTGGAATATGCGGACGAAACATTGACGATTGTTGAACCGCTACGAGATGTTTTTGCCAGTTTGTTTTTTGCTTCTATCGGGATGTTAATTGATCCGGTGTTTTTATGGCAAAATCTGGATTTGATTCTGGGTTTAGTTGCTCTGGTGTTCCTAGGGAAGTTTTTAATTATTACCCCCTTGGTTAAATTATTTCGCTACCCACTTAAAACAGCTTTGATTGCCGGATTAGGATTGGCTCAAATCGGTGAGTTTTCTTTTGTACTTGCTAGTGAGGGTCAGGTGTTAGGGTTGGTTTCCCGTCATGTGTATTTGTTGATTGTGGGGACAACAGCTGTTACTTTAATGTTGACTCCCTTCGTGCTGAGAGTCATACCATTTTTATTTAATTTAGTAGAGTTTATACCTTGGTTAAAACCCTATCTAGTGGATGAAAGAGCAGAGGATTTTACAGAAGACCTACCCACCAAAGATCATGTGGTAATTTGTGGTTATGGTCGCATCGGTCAAAATTTGGTGCGGTTGCTAGAACCCTACCAGTTACCTGTGGTAGTGATTGAACAGTCAGAAAGTCGAATTCAGCAGTTACGGGAATCGGGAATACCTTATGTATATGGTAATGCAGTTAGTTTTCACGTGTTAGAAACCGCTGGAGTAAACTATGCCAAAGCAATGGCGATCGCACTTCCTGACCCTACAAGCATTCGTCTATGTTTAAAAAGGGCTTTGGAGTTATCACCGGAATTAGATTTAGTGGTGCGTGCTACTCAGGATAAGAATATTGAGGTACTTTATCAGTTGGGTGCGAAGGAAGTAGTGCAACCAGAATTTGAAGCTAGTTTGGAAATGGCCTCCCACTTACTAATGGATGTGGGACTAGGGAAAGAGCTAATAGAGCAAAAAATGCAGCAAATACGTCAAGATCATTATTTGGATTTACGACCAGAATGGTCTGCTGCTCAAGTTTCCCAGCACCTACAGAAAGTCACCCAGGATTTAAACCGTCGTTGGTATGACCTACCTGTTAATTCTCCTTTAATTGGGATGACCTTAGAGGAATTGGATATGCGTCGTCTCATTGGAGTTAGTTTAATGGCTATTCGTCGTGCTGATGGCACAGAAATAGATTATCCCCATAATGGTACACGACTAGAATCAGGCGATCGCCTATTGGTGGTGGGTGCAGATGAGGAACTAACAGCTTTAGTAGATTTTGCCCAGGGTAGTATTGCAGTTCCAGGGGGAGCAAGTGCTTGTCAGTGGGTAACAGTTCAGGTTAATTCTCCCATTTTGGGTAATAATTTGGCGGATTTGATTTATAAAGATTATGGAATAAAAGTGCAAGCAATCCGTCGGGATGGTAAGTTAAGTGGTAATCCCACCAATGTGGATCTGAAAGTTGGAGATCAGGTTTTACTATGTGGTAACTTGCCTCAACACTACCCAGAGCAGATGGAAAAGTTACTTGACAAACCGTTTGTTATACAAGCCCTATCTGATGTTCATGAATAAATTTGAATATTAAGTGAATATCTATTATGTTGGTGGATTGCTATCATGGGACACCTTTAAATAGACAATAGCCAGTCTATTAATTGTAATATGGTCATCTTGAGAATCCACCACACATATACAGTTAACATCTTGCCAAAAAATCCTAGCAGTGATAGTATCACCAGTAGTCAATTTAAACTGCACAGTAGTTTTCTGCTTGATCCAGTTTTGTATTTGTCGAATACTGGGTAAAGTGGTGTCAAATTCTATGGGTGGCATTTTTGGGACAGAAGAAATAAGGTTTAGGTTGACTAGCAATTTAGATTTGATCATCGAAAATGACCATAGAATTTACAAAGTATCACGGTTTGGGCAATGATTTTATTCTGATTGACAACCGTTGTGACCTAACTCCCCTAATTACCCCCGAAATGGCCATAAGGATGTGCGATCGCCATTTTGGCATTGGTGCTGACGGTGTTATTTTTGCCCTTCCCGGTCAAAAGGGAACAGACTACACCATGAGAATTTTCAATTCCGATGGTTCGGAACCAGAAATGTGTGGTAACGGTATTCGCTGTTTAGCTGCTTTTTTAACCGAATTGGAAGGAATTTCCCGCAGTAAGGACTACTATTTAATTCACACCCTAGCTGGTGTAATTAGACCCCAACTGACGGATGATGGTCAAGTGAGGGTAGATATGGGTTCACCTCGTTTACTTGCTCAGGAGATTCCCACAACCCTAGCACCTGGTAACAGCAAGGTAATTAACCTCCCCCTAGAAATTGGGAACCAAACTTGGCATATTACCTGTGTAAGCATGGGGAATCCTCATTGTATTACCTTTGTGGAGGATGTAGCGAGTATTCCCTTAGAAATTATTGGTCCTGAATTTGAACATCATCCAGTTTTTCCTCAACGTACCAACACAGAGTTCATTCAGGTTGTTAATCCTCATCACTTAAAAATGCGAGTGTGGGAAAGAGGAGCAGGTATTACCCTAGCGTGTGGTACAGGTGCTTGTGCTTCCCTAGTTGCTGGAGTTTTGAATAATTTATGCGATCGCATGGCGATTATAGAACTACCGGGGGGGAACTTAGAAATTGAATGGTCAGAAACCGATCAAAGGATTTATATGACCGGTCCAGCGGAGCGGGTATTTACCGGTAAAATGTAAGGGATCTGGGTGGAATCATCTCTTGGTGGTAAAGACAGTGGTAAACATCATCACCATCCCACCCAGCAAAATGAGGACTGCTAGTCCTCCAGTAATTAAATCTAAAGTATTAGTGTTATCCATAATTTATGCTTTTTTATCCTTGATAGCTAGATTAGAATGCCAAGGATAGAATCTTAGCATTTTCCCAAGTTCCATGGGGTGATAACTAAAGATACATTTTAGTTTTTAAAAAATACATTGTTGATTACAACCGAAAAAAGAATTTAACCAGAAAATAGTAGAAGAGAAAAAATATTATTAATCATAGAAGACGAATCATGGTAGCGATATCAGAGACACCACGTTTGACCATCCAAACTGTAGAAATTGCTCCCAATACCATTGCGATTCGTTCTCTAGATTGGGATCGTGATCGCTTTGATATTGAGTTTAGTTTACAAAATGGCACGACCTATAATTCCTATTTAATACAGGGTGAAGAGACCATTCTGATTGATACATCCCATCAGAAATTTCGTCAATTGTATTTAGAGACCCTAAATAACCTAGTTGACCCTCAGACCATTGATTATATCATTGTTAGTCATACTGAACCCGACCATAGTGGATTAATAGAAGACGTGCTGAGATTAGCACCTAGAGCTACAGTATTAGCATCCAGAGTTGCCATTCAATTTTTAGAAGGTTTGGTACATAGTCCCTTTTCTAAAAGAATAGTTAAAAGTGGCGATCGCGTGAATATTGGCAAGGGACATGAAATAGAATTTGTCAGCGCTCCCAACTTACATTGGCCAGACACAATTTTTAGCTTTGATCGCAAAACCCAGATTCTTTACACCTGTGATGCTTTTGGGATGCACTTTTGTGATCATCGCACTTTCGACGAAGATTTAGAAGCGATTGAGGCGGATTTTAGATTTTATTATGATTGCCTAATGGGTCCAAATTCCCGTTCTTTATTAAATGCTATGAAGAGAATGGGTGAACTAGGTAAAATTAAAATTATTGCTAGTGGACATGGACCCTTACTCTATCATCATCTGGAAACCCTAACCGAACATTATCAAAATTGGAGTCAAAAACAAACCAAGACAGAGAACACTGTAGGTTTATTTTATGTTTCTGGTTATGGATATAGTGATCAGTTAGCTCATGCAATTGGTGATGGTTTACAAAAAACAGGTGTGGGGGTAGAAATCATTGATTTGCATAGAGACAACCTTGCAGAAATTCAAGAACTAGCCACTAGAGCATCGGGTTTAATTGTAGGAATGCCACCGAGTTCTTCAACGGTTGCTCAAGCAGGTATTAGTTGCATTTTAGCTGGAGTCAAAAGTCATCAGTTCCTAGGTTTATTTGAGTCTTTTGGCAGTGATGACCAACCGATAGATATCTTAGGAAGAAAGTTTATTGATTTAGGAATTAAAGAGGGATTTACTGCCATTCGCATGAGAGAAATTCCTAGCGAATCCACCTATAAAATGTGTACTAGAGCAGGTACAAATTTAGGGAAATTGATCCTAGAGAAAACCAATAATAACCAGACGAAATCTCTGGATGTGAACATGGAAAAAGCCCTAGGGAGAATTAGTAGTGGACTATATATTATAACTGCTAAAAAAGGTGAAATTAGCGATGGCATGATGGCTTCTTGGGTAGCACAAGCTAGTTTTCAACCCTTGGGATTTACCATAGCAGTTGCCCATGATCGACCTATTAATAATCTATTACAACCAGGCGATCGCTTTATTCTTAACGTCTTAGCAGAAGGAAACTATCAAGAGTTGAAAAAACACTTTCTCAAACGATTACTACCAGGTATGGATAGATTTGCAGGAGTGAAATTTCAACCTGGTAAAAATGGTTCACCAATTTTAAATGACGCCCTAGCATATATGGAATGTGAAGTCATCAGCAGGATGGAATGTAGTGACCATAGGATCTTATATTGCACTGTTGAAGATGGCAAAGTTTCCCAGACTAATGGTTTAACAGCAGTGCGTCACCGTAAAGTAGGAAACTATTATTAAGATATATGGGGTTTCTTGAGTTTTATTGCACCTAAAATACCTATGATAGAATCTAAACCACGGGATGTACAAATTGGGAGTATTGGGACTAACACACAGATTTTAAGAGCTAGAAGTTGGTCACGATTAAGATTTGAAATTGAATATGGACTTTGTCGTGGTACAACTGCCAACTCCTATTTAATCACAGCAGATAAAATTGCCATCATTGATCCACCCGGTGCAAGTTTCATCAACATTTATCTAGCAGCTTTACAAAACCAAATCCATTGGCAAAACTTAGACTATGTAATTTTGGGTCACTTTAGTCCCAATCGCGTACCAACCTTAACAGCATTATTGGAACTAGCACCACAAATTACTTTTGTTTGTTCTCTTCCTAGTGCTAATAATTTACATTCCACTTTCCCAGACGAAGATCTGAAGATTTTGATTATGCGGGGGAAAGAAACTTTAGATTTAGGTCAAGGTCATATTTTAAAATTCCTCCCCAATCCTAGTCCTAGATGGCCAGAAGCACTTTGTACTTATGACCCACAAACCCAAATTCTTTATACCGGTAAATTATTTGCAGCTCATCTTTGTAATGATCAGGTTTTTGATGACAATTTAGATAGTAATTACCAGGAATTGGAAGAAGATCAAAAATACTATTTTAATTGTTTAATGGCGCCCCACATAACCCATGTAGAAGCAGCACTAGAAAAAATTGCCCACTTGCAAGTTCAAATTTATGGAGTAGGTCATGGTCCATTAATTCGTAGTGGGTTAATTAAGTTAACTCAATCCTATTTTCAATGGAGTCACGCTCAAAAAGAGCGGGAAATATCCGTAGCTTTACTTTATGCTTCCGCTTATGGAAATACAGCTACCCTAGCACAAGCAATAGCTCTGGGGATAACTAAAACTGGTATAGCAGTCAAATCTATTAATTGTGAATTTACCTCCCCCGAAGAAATTCATACCACCGTGGAAAAAGCAGACGCTTTAATTATTGGTACCCCTACTATCGGTGGTCATGCACCTACACCCATTCAAACCGCATTAGCTATTGTGTTAGCTACTAGCGATAACAGCAAATTGGTGGGTGTATTCGGTTCCTACGGATGGAGTGGAGAAGCTTTAGATATAGTGGAAACAAAACTGAAACATGCAGGATTTCCCTTTGGATTTGATACTCTAAAAGTCAAATTCAAACCTGACGAACTAACATTAAAAATCTGTGAGGAAATGGGTAGAGACTTTGGTCAAAACCTAAAAAAGACCAAAAAAACTCACCCACCCCGGGAAATTGCCACACCAACAGAACAAGCAGTAGGTAAAATAGTTGGATCCGTATGTGTATTGACTACTAAACAAGCAGAAATTTCCATGGCAATCTTGGTCACCTGGGTTTCTCAAGCTACATTTAAACCACCGGGAATTACAGTGGCGATCGCTAAGGAAAGAGCCATAGAATGTCTAATGTACATTGGCAGTAAATTTGTACTGAATATTTTCAGTGAAGGTATTCACACAGACTATATAAAATCCTTCCGCAGGAATTTTACTCCCATAGAACACCATCTGAGTGGGATTAGAACTATAGTAGGGGAAAATAACTCTCCTATTCTAGCTGATGCAGCTGCTTATTTAGAATGTTCCGTTAATCAGCATTTAGATTGTGGAGATCATTGGGTAATTTATGCCACCGTTGACCACGGTAAACTCATCAATCCTGATGGAGTGACAGCCATAAATAAGACAAAAGCCTCATAAAGATGTTGAGTTATTAAACTTAACTTAAAATGGGCTACGGTAAAACCAATCGTTTTTCAACCGACTTTGGGTGTCGGGTAAGGGAATTCATTCCTACAGGAGCGGTGTGGTACAATTGACTGAGCAAGTATTTTCTCAATAACATGGGTAGCACATTTGGTCATCTTTTCCGAATTACGACATTTGGTGAATCTCACGGTGGAGGTGTGGGAGTTATAATTGATGGTTGTCCTCCTAGACTGGAGATTTCTCCCGCAGAAATTCAATTTGAACTGGATAGAAGAAGACCAGGACAAAGTAAAATCACCACACCCCGCAAAGAAGCAGACAGCTGTGAGATTTTATCCGGGGTATTTGAGGGTAAGACCCTGGGAACACCAATTGCCATTCTGGTGAGGAATAAAGATACCCGCTCCCAGGATTATGACGAAATGTCTGAAAAATACCGTCCCTCCCACGCGGATGCTACCTACGACGCTAAATATGGATTCAGAAATTGGCAGGGTGGTGGTAGATCTTCTGCACGTGAAACCATCGGTAGGGTAGCAGCAGGGGCGATCGCCAAGAAGATTTTACTTCAGGTAGCAGGTGTGGAAATTATTGCTTACGTTAAACGTATTAAGGATTTGGAGGGAACTGTTGACACTAATACTGTGACTCTAGCAGATGTGGAGAGTAATATTGTCCGCTGTCCTGACGCAGAAATTGCACCCCAGATGATAGAACTAATTGAGAAAACCGGTAGGGATGGTAATTCCATTGGTGGGGTGGTAGAGTGCGTGGTGCGCAACGTTCCTAAAGGTTTAGGAGAACCGGTTTTTGACAAGTTGGAAGCTGATTTAGCCAAAGCTGTTATGTCTCTACCTGCTAGTAAAGGTTTTGAGATTGGTTCTGGCTTTGCAGGAACTTTATTAACGGGTTTTGAACATAATGATGAATTCTATATAGGTCCCCATGGTGATATTAGAACTGTTACTAACCGTTCGGGTGGAATTCAAGGGGGAATTTCTAATGGTGAAAATATTATTTTAAGAGTTGCTTTTAAACCAACTGCGACTATTAGAAAGGAACAAAAAACAGTCACCAAGGAAGGGGAAGAAACCGTCTTAGCGGGAAAGGGAAGACATGATCCTTGTGTTTTACCCCGTGCAGTACCTATGGTGGATGGAATGGTAGCTTTGGTTTTATGTGATCATCTATTGAGACACTATGCACAATGTAAACTCCTCTAAGATTGCTCCAACTTTATTACCGTCTCCCCTGAGACCAGGGGATCTATTACGCGTTATTGCTCCCAGTGGTGGACTCAGAGAAATTACAGCTTTTGAAAAGGGTGTAAAAATTTGGCGAGACCGTGGTTATAATGTTCAAATTAGTGATAACATAGAAAAGCGATATGGCTATCTCGCGGGCACTGATGACCACCGTCGTCACCAGTTGTGCGCAGCATGGCAAGATCCCCAATGTCGTGGAATTATTTGTGCTAGAGGGGGGTTTGGTAGTGCTCGTATTTTGGAAAATTGGCACTGGGAGCAAAATCCACCAGACCCAAAATGGCTAATTGGATTCTCTGATATTACCGTTCTACTGTGGAGTCTATATAAAGGGGGAATTTCTGGTGTACATGCACCTGTACTGACTACTTTATGTGATGAACCACCATGGTCAATTGAAAGGTTATTTGACTGGGTAGAGGGTAGAGCTATTCACCAATTACAGGGTAAAGGTTGGGGAAACGGTCAGGTAACAGGAATATTACTTCCTGGAAACTTGACTGTAGCTACCCATCTTTTAGGAACACCCCTTTTACCACCAATGGATGGTGTAATATTAGCTTTGGAGGATGTTACTGAAGCACCTTATCGAATTGACAGAATGTTGACTCAATGGCGATTAAGTGGTATTCTTAGTCAAGTAAAAGGTATTGCTTTGGGAGGGTTTACTAATTGTCAACCACCCCCTAATATACCAAGCTTGACTATACAGGAAGTTTTATGCGATCGCCTATCTGATTTAGGTATACCTATTGTGTCTGACCTACCTTTTGGTCATGACATTCCTAATGCTGCTTTACCTGTGGGAGTACGAGCAAGATTAGATGCGGTGCAAGGAACATTAGAAATTCTCTGATTTAGGACCATTTTTGATAACAACGAGCATTTATAAGATAGGGGTGAAAAACTTCTATAAATTTAGTTTGCAAAGTCTGGAAAAACCTATTTAGCAATTGGGGATCATCATGATGAAAAGGAAATTCTTGATTGAAACCTTTAAAGAAACACCAATTCAAAATAATTTTTCCCCCATGATCTAGGGACTCGTGGAACATAAGTAGTTGCTCAACAGGATCTGGTAAATGTTCTAAAACATCAAAACAAACAATAGTATCAAATACCTCTAAATCGGGTATTTCCCCAGACAAAACAATTTTTTTATCTAATCCTAGCTGTTTAGACCTAAATTCTACAAAGTCACGATTAATCGGGTTTATGTCAACATAAACTACTTGGTTCACATTCGGTGACAATGCAGCACCAATGGCATGAGTACCAATTCCCCCACCAAAATCTAACACCCTACCGTGAGCATATTTGGCGATTATAAGTAAAGTGTTACCAATATTATCACGACTCGTTAAATGCCAACCTCCAAGGTCAAAAAGATACTCATTCTTGACCTGATCTTTATAGAAAGCAGTAGCTTTTTCCCAGTCAAAATCTTTGTGACCTAATTCACTCATTTCTTGTTGACCAGCAGCTAGTTTACTTTCCAGGGTTTTCTCATCCAAATTCAAAAATTCCCTAAGATGTTGCTTCAAGCTAAAAGCATCTTGCCAAAAGCTAGTCAAAAACGATGGAATGGGTGGTATCGTCATATTCTTTTTTTACCTCTTTTATAAAATAGTCCTGTATCTTATAATCCTATCAAAGATTGAACTGTGGTTTAGCATTATGTTTAGGTTTTTTCTGCAAAATTTTTTCGATTAACATCTCTAATTTATTGGCACAACTAGACTCACTAAATAGTCGTTCTATTTTTTCAGAACGGTCTATTATCTCTTTAGGAGTTTCTACATGATTAATAATTGCTTTTGACAAAGCATCTACATCATTTGGTGGTACTAAACATCCACACTCTAATACTTCAGAAATTTCACGTGGTCCAACTGGACAATCACTAGCAATAAAGGTTACTCCACTAGCTACAGCTTCTACCAACACCATCCCAAATCCTTCATAATGAGAAGCGAGGATTACTGCTCTAGATAATAAAAAGTAAGCTCTAGGATTTGTAACAGTACCTGCAAATAGAACAATATCACTAATGTTTAAATAATTTGCAAATTCTTGCATTTCTGTTTTTAAATTGCCATCTCCTAGTAAAATTAAACGGATATTGGAATGATACTGACTAGCTAGAGCAAATGCTTTCAATAAAGTTGGATGATCCTTTTGATGATGGAATCTAGCAGCAGATACAAAATTAATTAACTCCTGGTTTTTTAACCATAGCTCAGCTGTGGAATTTAATGGCTGATTATTTGTATCAGGTATAGCAGGGTTATAGCATACTTCCACTTGACGGGGATTTAATCCCAGATTTAATAATCTTTCATAGAGACTTTTACAAACAAATACTAATCCGCTAGCTTGCTGAAGACTACTCAAACTAATCCGATTATCAACACCTATAGATAAATTTTGAAATATTCCTATCAATGAGTTGTTTTTGCTTTCACCCTGTAATTCAGAAATGAAATCAGTATGAAGATAACTGATATAGGGGATTTTTACACTTCTTGGAATCAATTGAGAAAGATAAAAAAGTTTCGTAATAAATGCAGTATGGCAAACAATAATATCCGGCTTTAATTCCGCAATTACTTTACTTAATTTTATAGCTATCCATATTTGATGCATTACTCCACCAATATAAAATAAATTGCCGGCAACTTTCATAATTATGAGTTTTTCAGCAGCTTTAAAATCAACTATCCATTGTAAATCCAAATCAGTCAATACTATTGTGGAGACTTTATAACCAGCTTGAGACTGAGTAGAAATTAGGGAATTTGCAGTTCTGGGCGCTCCCCCAATATTACTTAAAACTAAATGACAAATATGCTGATTAGATTTCATAATTTTTCGAGCAGTTAGGAAGTGTTTGCAGTTCAAGAGGTTCGTTGAAAAGTGTCATCATATTGACTCCATGGTAATTAAGTGGTATTCTTGACCAAGACTTTACCGTTTGTCAATCACCACCTAATATACCAACCTTGAGTATACAGGAAGTTTTGAGCGATCGCCAACCTTAACCACTCACCAGAACTATGAGTCCCATCAAATTTGATCTCAAACCAGAAATCAGTATTATTCTATGTACATTTAATCGCGCCAAATACTTGGTAAACTGTGTTGAAAGTGTAATAAATCAAACACATCACAATTGGGAACTTTTAGTTGTTGATGATGGTAGTGAGGATGAAACTTTTACCATAATCAATGAATATCTATTAAAATATGGCAATATACGTTATCTAAAACATCAAAATCGGAAATCACCTTATGCCAAAAACGTTGGGATCCAGGCTTGCTTCGGAAAGTATATCACATTTATTGATAGTGATGATACGTACCTACCAAATCACCTAGCCACACGTTTAGAGTATATGGAAAGTAATCCGGAGGTGGATTTGATTGCAGGTGGATTTGCTTGTGAAGAGGATATATTTGTAGCGGATTTTTTCCAACCTGGGAAAATCATCAACCTGCGAGATTGTATTTTGGGTCCGACATTTTTTGGCAAACGGAAAGTATTTTTTGATTTAGAGGGGTTTAATAATCTTCCCTATGGTGAAGATACAGACTTTTGGGACAGAGCGGAGAAGCTGGTTAGAACCCATAAACTCTCCCAACCGGAAACGTATATTTACACTAGAGCTGAAGTGAGTATAACTAGGGAGTTTACTGATAAAATCCTGCATTCTTTATCTTAAACCGCGACCCCGCAAGCGTGAAAAAAACTTCATAAACAACATGTATGTTAAAGTGATGATCAAACCACTACTACAGCTGAATAGGTGGCAATTAAGTCGCCAGATTTCCATACTGTTATGCTTATTGAGTTTATGTTCCTTGGCAATATTGAGTGGTTGTCAAAACAACATACCTCAAAAAAACCATATTACCCATCTAACTTTATGGCAAGGAATTAACCCACCAGCGAATCGGGATGTTTTTCAAAAACTAGTGACCAAATTCAATCAAACTCACCCAAATATTCAAGTTGATTCGTTGTTTATTTTGGGATCAGATATGGCATTACCTAAAATATTAACCTCTGTAGTTGGTAACGCCACTCCCGATCTTTTGGTTTATAACCCTGGAATTACCGGACAAATTGTAGAACTAGATGCGGTAACTCCCCTAGACCAATGGTGGAATCAATTTCCACATAAATCTGAGGTATTTCCTAACTTGTTAGAGCAGTTAAAACTAAATGGCAAATTGTGGTCATTACCATTGTGGAATAGCAACGTCGGCATTTTTTATCGTCCGGATTTATTTGAAGCTGCTGGTATCACCCAAACTCCTAAAACTTGGGAAGAATTAATAGCAGTTGCTCAAAAATTAACCCTAGATAAAAATCGAGACGGACACCCAGAACAGTATGGCATATTATTACCTCTAGGTAAAGGGGGATGGACTGTTTTCACTTGGTTTCCCTTTGTATTAAGTGCAGGGGGGGGAATCATGACGGACAACTATCCAAATCTCAACAACCCTGCTGCTATTACCGCAATCAAATTTTGGCAACAACTATTACAAACAGGTGTAGCAACCCTATCTCCACCAGAAAGAGGTTATGAGGAAGATGCTTTTTTCGCTGGTCGGGTGGCTATGCAAATTACTGGACCATGGTCTTATATTACAAAATCTCCCATACCCTTTAATGCGTTTCCTATCCCCACCTATACTACTCCAGCAACGGTAACTGGTACGGGTAATATATTTATGATGAAGACCACTTCAGAAAAACAACAAGCTGCTCTTAAATTCCTGGAGTTTATTGTCAGTCAAGAATTTCAAACCCCCTGGTCTATAGGAACCGGTTTTTTACCCGTCAATATCAAATCTTTAAATAGTCCTGAATATCAAGACTATCTCCAAACCAGACCCTGGTTAAAGGTATTCCTAGACCAAATTCCCCTAGCTGGTTCCCTTCCCACTATAGCTGGTTTTAGTCGGATCTCGGAAAATTTAGGTAGAGCAATTGAACAAACATTATTGGGCAAGTCCTCAGCTGAAGTTGCCTTAAAACAAGCTCAGGAACGTTTGGATGTAATTTGGGGAGACATGTCCTCCCCCTAAATTGCCAACCAAAATGGAAACTACACCGGAACATGAAGGTTTTTGGCAGTCTCAAAGAAAAAAGCCACATTCTCTTCTGGTGTTTCTGGTAACACTCCGTGTCCCAAATTAAGTATGTGTCCCCAATTGCCAGCTTTGCGAACTGTGTCTAAAATTCTCTCCCGGATAAACTGCTTTGACCCAAATAATACCCCTGGATCTAAATTTCCCTGCACCTTAACGTTATTACCCAATCTTCTACGTGCATCTGCCATATCCACAGTCCAGTCAATGGTGAGAATATCCGCACCAGAGGTAGCCATTCTTTCCAACAGTCCCGCACTACCCGTAACTAACAAAATCAGGGGTGTTTGTGGATGGGTTCTTTTCACTAACTCAAACACCTTTTTTTGGTAAGGTAAGGCAAAGATATCATAATCTTGGGGACTTAATTGCCCTGCCCAAGAATCGAACATTTGTACTACTTGAGCACCACAATCTATTTGGTAGCGGATATATACGGCTATAGATTCTGCCAACTTGTCTAATAACTGATGGAGAATATTAGAATCTGAGAAAGCCATATTCTTAATTATAGAATAGGTTTTAGAGCCTTTTCCTTCCACTGCGTAAGCTGCTAAAGTCCAGGGTGCGCCAACAAAGCCCAGTACGGTTGATGCACTACCTACTTCCTGACGCAACGCTCCCAAAATCTGACGAATAAAAGGTAAAGCGGTTTCTGGATCTAGTGGGTGTAACTCATCAACTTGTTGTTGAGTGCGAATAGGCGAAAAAATAATTGGCCCTTTTCCTTCCGCAATATCCATGTCAATACCCATTCCAGGTAGGGGAGTGACAATATCGGAAAATAAAATTACTCCATCGGGTTGGAAAGCTCTCCAGGGTTGGAGGGAGACTTCAATGGCCACCTCAGGAATTTCTGAGCGTTCCCGAAAGGAAGGATATTTCTCCCGCAGATCTCTATAAGCTTTCATGTAACGTCCCGCTTGACGCATCATCCACACGGGAGGACGATCTACCTTTTCACCGCGTGCAGCTCGGAGCAGGAGAGGAACCGTTGAGGAAACACCCATTTAACACTTCATCCTAAGTCACTTTTATATTTCATGTTTAGCTTATCATCCCCAGCTTACGGTTCCCTCTTATATCTTTATAAAACTCAACATTCTTCAACCTTTGCTGACTCCGCTGGTTTTGAGAACATCTGTCATGGTGGGACAATAGTTGGGTAGGTCGAAAATTCCTGGGTTAATGGGATTGTTATAGGTAAAATGTCTATACCTCATGCAGAATCTGTCCCAGGAGGCCATTTGAATTTTAAAGACTTTAATGATTAAATCTGCTAAAGCTAGAGAAAGGGGAATGCGAAAGTAAATCTTTTTGTTTAGGTATTCACACACCTCTTCTATAGCTTGATTTACTGTTAGTGGTGCTTGACCTAAAACCAGTCTTCTGGGGTCTCCTTTTTGTGGTGGGTGATCAATCAAATGCTCTACCACCTTGGCAATGTCTTTACCATGGATAAAGTGAAAACTACCATCGGTTTTTAAAAACCGAATTATATTCAGATATTTTGTCACTTCATGAATACCCGAGGTCAGGTGAGAGTAGGGTTTGTTTTCATCTCCTCCCAATACTAGGGTGGGGAATACTGTGGTAATTTTGGGGAAAATCTCTAAATCCTCAATTTTACGTAAACACTTGTATTTGGAGCTAATATAGTCGGTGCCAATTTCTCCAGCTTCTTTTAAGGGTTGATTTTCACGATTTAAAACACTAGCAGTAGAAAAATAAATTACCTGTTCACACCTGTCAGGATTTAATAGATTCATTAGTTGTATGGTTTTATTGACATTAATATCAAAGATATTATTTCCTCCCCAGGAAGTAGCTGTTAAAACCGCTGTGTCAATAGTTTTGAGTAAATTCCCCAAATTACTAATTTCCCCCATGTCGCCCTGTAATATGGTCACACCAGGACGCATATCAGTATTAACTTGCAGTTTGTTAGGATTTCTCACCAGTAAATAAAGTTGATGATTGGTGTTTTCTATTAGTGTTTCACTAATGTAGTGACCAATACAACCGCTGGCACCCGTGATTAAAATTCGTTTTTGATTCATTGAAAATTTTCTCCCCTACTTCCTCCGCTCTTCTAGCTTGCGATAGACCGATCTTAAATCTACTTGGTGATGGGCCAAAGCCACAAGAGTATGATAAAACAAGTCCGCCACTTCACCCGCGATCGCATCTGGGTCATCATCTTTAAAAGCCATGACTACCTCCGCACTTTCTTCACCTATCTTCTTTAAAATTTTATTATCCCCCCCTGCTAATAACTTACAGGTGTAAGAACCTTCCGCAGGATAATCCCGGCGATCGCATATCACATGAAAAAGGTGAGATAGGGAATCTGGGGGAGGGGGAATAATTTTGGTGTCATCCAACTGATGAAAACAACTACGTTCCCCGGTGTGACAAGCGATATCACCAATCTGTTCCACACTAAATAGTAGAGCATCACTATCACAATCATAGCGAGCAGTTTTCACCTTTTGAATATGACCGGAAGTAGCTCCCTTGTGCCAAAATTCCTGACGGGAACGACTCCAAAACCAGGTTTCTCCTGTAGTTAAAGTTCGTTGTAATGATTCCTGATTCATCCAAGCCATCATTAACACAGTACCATCAAGATAGTCTTGGATGATTGCTGGTACAAGACCATATTGGTCGTAGCGAATTTTTTCCACTGGGATAGAGGATTCTAAAGATAGAGATTGGGAGGATAGCATAGTGTGCGACGGACTTTATTTAAGAATCATCTCAATAATCAAACCATATCAAAATATGGGATAAAACAATAGGATAAGTTTATCCTATTCTTTCATAGAAACTGAAATTAATCACCACTTATAGGAGATCACCTTGGTAGACACTACTATTAGAACCACAAAATCCCAGGAAATCTTTGCAGCAGCTCAAAATTTAATGCCAGGAGGAGTTAGCTCACCCGTACGCGCCTTTAAATCAGTTGGTGGGCAACCAATAGTATTTGATAGGGTTAAAGGTGCTCATATTTGGGATGTGGATGGTAACAAATACATTGACTATGTAGGCAGCTGGGGTCCAGCCATTTGTGGACACGCCAATCCAGAAGTAATTAGTGCCCTACATCAAGCTCTAGAAAAAGGTACAAGTTTTGGCGCGCCCTGTGTGCTAGAAAATATCCTAGCAGAAATGGTAATTGATGCTGTGCCCAGTATTGAAATGGTAAGATTTGTTAATTCTGGTACAGAAGCTTGTATGGCAGTGCTGAGACTAATGCGAGCTTACACCAATAGGGAAAAAATCATCAAATTTGAAGGTTGTTACCATGGACATGCGGACATGTTTTTAGTCAAAGCAGGTTCAGGAGTAGCCACCCTGGGGTTACCAGATTCACCGGGAGTGCCAAAATCTGCCACAAAAGGTACATTAACAGCCCCTTTTAATGATTTAGAAGCGGTCAAAGCACTATTTGAACAAAACCCAGGAGAAATAGCTGGGGTAATTTTAGAACCAGTAGTAGGGAATGCTGGGTTTATTGCTCCCGACGCAGGGTTTTTAGAAGGGTTAAGAGAAATTACCCAAGAAAACGGAGCATTACTAGTATTTGACGAAGTAATGACCGGGTTCCGAATTGCTTATGGTGGTGCCCAGGCAAAATTTGGCATTACCCCTGATTTAACCACCCTAGGGAAAGTGATAGGTGGGGGATTACCCGTAGGAGCTTATGGAGGTCGTCGAGAAATCATGTCCATGATTGCTCCAGCAGGTCCAGTCTATCAAGCGGGAACCCTATCTGGAAATCCCTTAGCTATGACTGCTGGAATTAAAACATTAGAACTATTACAGAAACCGGGAACTTACGATTATTTAGAGAGAATCACCCAGAAATTAGTCAATGGAATGCTAACAATTGCCAAGGAAGCGGGACACAGTGTGTGTGGTGGCAGTATCAGCGCCATGTTTGGTCTATTTTTTACATCAGGTCCCGTGCATAATTATGAGGATGCCAAAAAATCAGACACAGTCAAATTTGGTAGGTTTTATCGGGCCATGTTGGAACGTGGTATTTATCTAGCTCCTTCCCAATTTGAAGCTGGTTTTACTTCTTTAGCTCATACAGAAGAAGATATAGACCAAACCCTAGCAGTGGTGAAGGAGGTACTCAGGGGAGTTAATTCCCCAACCTAGGTGGAGAGTAGCTAAACTTTGAACATTTTTAAAGATAGTGGAAATTTGGTACTGCTGTTTGGTATTTGTGGAAATGTGATTAAATCAGGAGGGTCAAATATGACTTCTAAAACAAAAGAAACCAAACCCAGTTATGTTTTCCGCGCCAGTTGGGCCATACTGCTACTGGCTATCAACTTTTTAGTAGCAGCTTATTATTTCCATATTATTGAGTAGGTAGGTGGAGAGGGACCGAATCTCCCAGTTTCTAGCCCCTCCCCTACACTGTTCCTTTAAACAGTCCTTTGGGACGAATGAGTAAAACTAAAATCATAATTAACAAGGCAACTCCTTGCTTATACTGAGATCCTAACCAAGGAGTGCTGACTTCCTGGGCAATGCCAATAATAAAGGCAGCAAATATGGCACCATAAGGGTTGCCAATTCCCCCTAAAATTACTGAGGCGAATAGGGGTAAAATTAAAAACCAGCCCATGTTAGGACGAACAGCAGTAATTAAACCATACATACTACCGCCTAGGGAGGTAAAGCTACCCGCAATAATCCAGGTCCAAAGAATTACTCGTTCTACATTAATCCCGGAAACCCTGGCTAAATCTAGATCATCTGCTACTGCTCGCATGGCTTTACCAATTTTGGTGTTCTGTAATATATAGTGCAGGAACAAAATCGCCAATATGGCTAGGACTAAAACTAGTAATTGATTTTGTGGCACTTTCAAACCGCTTATATCCAAGGCCTGAATTACCGGAAGATTGTAATTTTGGTTTTTACCCCCCCAAAGAAAAATAATCCCGTTACGGACAAATAGGGCCAGTCCAATGGAGATGATAATCAGGGTGGTAGATGTGGCACGTAATGCTCTCATTCTTGACCACAGTATCTTCTCTGTTATTAACATCGCTATCACGGTTAATATGGCTGCAACAACCATTGATAACCAAATGTTCATTCCCCACCCGTTTATCACCCAGGTAAAATATGCCCCTAAGGTTAAAAAGTCTCCATGGGCAAAATTCGATAGTCTTAAAATTCCATAAGTGAGTGTTAGTCCTACTGCTGCCAAGGCAATAATACTACCTACCGCAATCCCATTAATAATTAATTGAGCTAGTTGTGCATCCATTAATAAATACTACTATAAAGTCACTTTACTTAGATTCTAACATCAATATCACCCTATGAATATCATAAGTTATATCTCATACGAAGCTAGTGAGGAAGATTAACTTCTGTGTTAACATACACAGTGTGGAGATCACTATATGAAAATATAACCCTTATTTATCTCCCGCTGTTTTCCGCTAAGGTTAGTATCTTTGGTCACTTTTTATGTACAAATACTCAAACTTACCAAAAGGAAATCCTCGGATAGATAAAACCCCCAAACTCTTACGCACCATCCAACAACAAGGATATGATTTGTGGTTGGAAAAACATTTGAATCGGTTACAACTTAGTCTAAATTTTTGCTTATTCACAGCAGTTAATACACCTTTAAGCACGGGTGAACCTAATACCCAGGAGGCAAAAATCGCTGAGTCCCAGATTTTGCAAACTCTGCTTAATGAGGTTTATGCTGCTTTGAATTTTAATGGGTTGGGTCTTGAAGGTATTACATTATATATAGCTGAGTGTGAACCTCAAGAAAATATGGCTAGAATTGTCTTGATGTGTAATTCACCAACTTCACCTCCATCCCTGTCACAAACAACCTCCAGATGGAATTTGGAATCCCATATTGGTCTCCCCGATCTCCTGGAAATGGAAAAGCACAACCCTCCCCTAGCTTGGCGTTTTCCTGATGATTCTACTAATGTGACTAAATGGCTAATTGCTCTTCATCCCCTATCTGATTTATCTGGTCTTGCTAAACCTCAATTTTCTCCCTTGCACTGGCGATCGCAGTTTATTCAAAAAGCCATTAAATATTCCTGGACTTATTTAATACAAACTCAAAAAATTCAGACTTTAAAATATTCCTATCAATCCCTATTACAGTTTAATTACAACCTAGAACGTAAGAATAAACTTAAAAATCAATTTTTGGCCAACACTAGTCACGAAATCAGAACCCCCTTGACTTCGATTATTGGATTTACTGAGTTATTATTAGCTCAAGGTTACCAAGCGGAAAGAGAACGCCATCAAGAATATTTACAGATTATTCAATCCAGCGGTAAGCATTTATTGAGTTTAATCAATGACATTTTAGACCTTTCCAAAATAGAAGCCAATCAGCTAGAAGTGCAATGGGAAGTAGCCGATATACCATCATTGTGTAAAAGTGTTTTGGCCCTAGTGAAGGAAAAAGCAGGAGATAAGGGTTTAAAATTACAATTGGAAATCAATGAGGATGTGAACACTCTGTTGGTGGATCCTCTACGACTGAAGCAAATGCTATTAAATCTATTGTTTAATGCCATAAAGTTTACTAATGTAGGGAGTGTAGGTTTACGAGTTGTTCTTAAAGATTCATGGTTGAGATTTACAGTATGGGATACGGGAGTTGGCATTTCTGGGGAAGACCTGTCTCTACTGTTTCGTCCCTATACCCAACTAGTAAATACCATAAATACCCAACAAAATCATGGCACCGGTTTAGGATTGATTGTGACCAAACAACTTGCGGAAATTCATGGAGGTAGTATTGAGGTGCGATCGCAATTAAATCAAGGTTCTGAATTTACTATTATTCTACCTCTCAAATCTGAGAGAACTACCCAAATACTAGAAATTCAACCAGAACAAGACCCAGAACTAATTGACAAAACTCTTGACCACCTAATTAATACTCCAACCAATATTCAAAAAATCAATCACTGCACAATATTACTAGTAGAAAATGATCTAAATAATAGTGAACTCATAAAGACTTATCTAAATAGATTAGGCTATCAAGTTATACACGTAAAAACTGCCACAGAAATGTGGGTAAATTTACCACAAGTGCAACCGACAATCATCTTAATGGATTTGAAACTGCCAGATGGTAACGGACTGAACTTAGTATCAGAAATCAGAAAAGACCCCAGATATCAGAACATTCCTATCATTGCTCAAACAGCAATGGCCATGAAGGGAGACAGAGAAATATGTCTAGCTTCCGGTTTCACCCACTATATTCCTAAACCCATAAATTTGACAAATCTCGGTGCTATACTGGAAAAGTGCCAGAACTCCTAGCAATCAACCATCCTACTTGTCCATAGCTTTCTGGATCAAGCCATATATGTATAAAATATTAAAAATATGACACTCACAGAAAAATTAGAAAAATTAAAGACCTTATTTGCCGAAATGGGACATGCTTTAATAGCCTATTCCGGAGGAGTTGATAGCACACTAGTAGCCAAGGTTGCTCATGAAGTATTAGGCGATCGCGCGGTAGCGGTAACTGCAGTATCCCCATCTTTACTACCGGAAGAGTTAACAGAAGCTACTGCACAAGCAGCAACCATTGGGATAACCCATAAAATTGTCCATACTCAAGAGATGGCCAATCCCAACTACACGTCCAATCCAGTTAACCGGTGCTACTTTTGTAAAAGTGAATTACATGACACGCTCAAACCCCTAGCATTAGAATGGGGATACAGTTATGTGATTGATGGGGTAAACGCTGACGATCTCAAAGACTACAGACCGGGAATTCAAGCTGCAAAAGAAAGGGGAGCAAGATCACCCCTAGCAGAAATAGGAATTACTAAAATGGAAGTGCGTCAACTTTCCCAACAATTAGCACTACCCTGGTGGAACAAACCCGCCCAACCCTGTCTAAGTTCCCGATTCCCCTACGGAGAAGAAATCACCATAGAAAAATTACAACGTGTGGGGAGAGCAGAAATATATTTAAAAACTTTGGGTTGGGAAGACCTGCGAGTCAGATCAGAGGGGGAAACTGCTAGAATTGAACTCCCACCGGAAAAAATCAAGGATTTCGTCCTCAAAACAGACTTACCTACCCTAGTAACCACTCTGGAAAATCTAGGGTTTATTTACGTCACCTTAGATTTAGAGGGTTATCAGAGTGGTAAGCTGAATCGAGTCTTGACAAAACAGGGTCCCGTCCTTCCCAAAAAATAATCCTGATAGAGAAAAAGGAAAGCAGAAAAATAACAATAAGTGACATACTCCACACACTCCCTTACAGGTGAGTGTGGGCTTCTCAACGACTCTTCTATGAAGACATTGATTGAGCTTTGAGGGCGTGTGTCCCACGCGCCTTTATATTTATAGCCGCATTTAGATCCCGGCACAAGCTAAAACTATTAGGAGGAATTCGCCCAAATTAGCACCTGTTTTTGGTCAGGACTGTAGCTATTCCACCTAAAAATTTTGAGGTTATTTCTTACTTAAAATGGTTCCCAAAGAAATCTAGCTACTGATGAAACTAAACCCAGGAAAGTCAAAATTTCATCACTTTGATTCCAGATTTCCTTGGGATTTGCTTTGAGGTTGCTGGAGATACGACTTTAACTTGATATTAGCCTGATGACAGTCTTAATTCTTGGTCTTCACCCAGGAATCAAGACTAGTCCGAGTTAAATTTCGCCGTCCACTTGCATTTTGTGCACTTGATCAGCTAACTCTTGACGACCTTGGTCATCTAGCTTATCAATTGCCAACATACCCATGAGGATAACCTCTTTTAACGTCAGACGGGTAGAATGTGCCTGTTTTTGCACAGTCTCTTTGATCACTGGACTTACGCCAATTGCGGTACTTGCTCTAGCCACGGAATTCACAATAAACATTAACGACTTCGGATAAAATCTTAGCACTTTAAATGCAATTATTGTCTACATAATAAAACTTAACAATTTTTTTTTTAATTTTCTTTATCTTCTTCCCTCCACCTATCCCCCTTTTCTCTATCTTCCCCTCCTTACTCCTCCTTCTCCATTTTTTGATGCCAACCCTGACTAGACCTGGTTTAGAAGGAGAAGTCCTACCTGTAACAGACCCACCCCTAACCCTAAAATACCTCCTAGATTCACAATTGCCTGTAACTCGTTCTTGACAATCCCCTCAATAGCTGCTTCTAAGTCAGCAGGTGAGGTGGCCTTCACTTTTTCTACAATAACTTTATCCAGGGATAAAATTGGAATTGCTTGCGCTACAATGGTTTCTAGATCTTTTTCTAAATACTTGTCTAAGATTAGGGCTAACTCTTGAGCCACAGACTCTAGGGAACTGTTAACAATGGCTGAATCGCGCAGACGATTTAGTAGAAGCATGGAAATTTTTTCCCAGTCCGCTGATTCTGTTACTTCCTGTATCAGGTTACTGCCAGTGTCTCGCAGATAATATCTTATGCTCTCTTTTACACTCTTTCTTAATTCACGAACTGTGCCAATGGGCAAATTTTGCAGGGATAAATCCTGTAATAGCTTTTTCAGGCGATCGCCCAATTGTAGGTCTTGAACTAACTCTTGCAGTCGTTGATTAGTCAATTCCTTCTCATCCAAACAAAAACTTCTGAGTCGGGTAAGAGTATTTCGTAAACCGAAAAGATTAGCTACCACCCAGTAAGTACCACTAGTTTTTTCTCTAAAGCTATCATCAATAGTTTGAATAGTTTTATCTGTGAGAAAATTAATTATTGCTTGTCTTAACACATCCGGTGGAAAAGCAACCTTCAGTAACCAGTCAGCTAACCAAATAGCCTGTTCTTCGTTTAGTCTAAACTCTAATATTAGACGGTCAAAAACTTGATTAATTTGTACTTCTAGAAAATCTTCTTTACGAGCTAACACTCTTAACAGACGGGGAAGAGAATCCCCCAATAAATCGCGCAAAATTCCCGCCAAGATCTGAGCAGTTTTCTGATTTTTTTCCTGTTTAATTTGGGCTAGTGCCAATTGCAACAACCATAGGATAGCAGCTTTGACCCGGTCAGTTGCCAAAAGTCGTCCAGCCAATTTATGTAATTCGTCTGGAGTTAGGAGGGAACCCATGATAGCATGGGCAATATTGTTTCCCAATCGCTCTTGATTACTGGGAATCAAACCAGGAGTAAAAGGTAACTTACGTCCCAGAACATAGACGGGTCTGTAGGGACGGAAAAGCATTTTAATGGCTATATCATTAGTGAAATAGCCAATTACACCACCCAGGACGGGAGGTGACATATAAAGCCAAAGATGTGACCAATCCACAGGATTTTGGAATCAGTTCGATTAGGGAACGACAATTACTAATACCCCCATCATAGCATTAGAAATTGGATAATGAACAGCATTGACAAACCCAACTTGACGTGCTAGGGCAACCTGTTCTTTACCCCTGGGAAAACGCTGCAAACTGGGACTGATGTAAGCATATTCTTCCCTTACACCCAAATTAGTGGCTAGGGGAACAACCAGATAATCTAAATACCATTGTTGAAAGGTCCTCCAGATGTGGTCATCAGGACGATGAAAATCCAAAATTGCCGCCCTACCCCCAGGTTTTAGCACTCGATAGATTTCCTGTAAACTGCGGGTGATATCTGTCACATTTCTTAAACCATAACCCATGGTCACAACGTCAAATTGATCATCCACAAAAGGAAGACTCAGCACATCTGCTTCTGTCCAGGTGATAGAATATGGGTTCTGGGATAATTTCTGGCGGTTTTTAGCAGCATTAAGTAAATTATTAGAGAAATCCACACCATATACTCTACCAGCAATTCCTGCACGTCGAGCCAAACGAAAGGTTAAATCCCCACTACCACAGCATAAATCTAAACAAGTATCTCCTGGTTTCACACCACTCCATTTCACAGTCATTTCCTTCCAGATGCGGTGTTGTCCCAGGCTTAGCCGATCATTAAGTTGATCGTACACAGGAGCAATACGGTCAAAAATATCACGAATTCCTTGCTTCATTGGTGGCGGAAAAAAATTGGGAGATTTAAAATTTAAAACAAAACAAACTACTTTTGGTAATGAAATCGAATCCAGTCTCAATATAACATGAATTGTCTTGGTAGCGATCGCTCGTTTAAAAGAATGGGAATTTATCTGCGATCGCACCTTGTCAAAAATTAGGAGCTGTGTTAATATGGGTGTCAACCAATTTAATATATAAAAGACAACCAGTAAAGCTTAATAATCTTTCAGGTAATTTAAAGATGTCTACATCGAATAGCAACACATCAGTTTACGACCAAGACTTTTATCTTTGGATTCAGGAAACCATACAAGCTTTGCAATTAAGTAAGTTAGACCCCAAAGAAATTCCCCATCTCATTGAAGAACTGGAAGACATGGGCAATAGTCAAAAAGATGCTTTAGAAAGCAATTTAATCCGGGTGCTTCAGCACTTACTCAAGTGGAAATATCAAAAGCATAAACGTACTGATAGCTGGCGGGCATCAATTACTGAACATAGTCTGCGTTTAAATAGAGCTTTTAAGAAAAGTCCTAGCTTGCGACCATATTTTGCCCAGGTTTTTGACGAGTGTTACAGCGATGCTCGACTCATCGCTTCCCGGGAAACTGGTTTAGAACTGGAGGTATTTCCCCAAGAATGTCCCTTTGATCCCAAAGACGTGCTCAATCCAGAATATTTGCCATAGTTAATTTAATATAACTGATAGAGATTAAGAACTATTATGGACATCAACTATATCATTGAACTAATGAGACTATTTCAGCAAAGTGGACTTTATCACTTTGATGTCACAGCAGTTGACAATACCAATCCGTCTTATCTCAATCACAATGCCATTGATCGATATTTCCACAGTTATGATGTCCACTATATGGAAATGGAACAGGAAGAGAAAATAACACTGTTAAAAAACACTGATATCATTGCGGAAAACGAGCAAGTGACAGTTGGTGGTCTTTTGGTCTTTGGCATTAATCCCCAGCGGATTTTCCATAATGCTTCTATCTCATTTGCCCACTTTCTAGGAGATACAATCTCAGAAGAGTTAATAGACAAAAAAAATATTGAAGGATCACTGCCAGATCAGGTACAAGCAGCATTACAAATAATCAAAAACAATATCCTGACCCCATCATCTATTTTGGGAACCAGGAGAGATGAAAGGATAAAATATCCTGACAAAGTGTTTCGGGAATTGATTGTCAATGCTTGTGTGCATCGTAATTATTCCATAACCGGTTCCAGGATCCGAATTTTTATGTTTGATAACCGGATAGAGTTTATGAGTCCGGGGAAATTACCAAACACGGTCACTATTGATAAACTCAGGTTTGGAGTGTCTTACTCTATAAATCCGGTTATTGTTAAATTTATGGAAAACCTCAGATACATAGATAAATTGGGCAGAGGTTTACCTATGGTTTATCAAGAGGCGAAAAAACTCGGCAAGGATGTACTCTTTGAAGAAATTGGGGAAGAATTTAAGGTCACTCTGTTAACATAGGATAAGATAACGACAAAATCTGGTTCCACAAACAAAATATCATGACTACACTTAATCTGGTCAAATTGCCAATCACTACCATTGAAATTGCACCGGGTAGTCACTTGTTGATTCACGATGTTACTTGGGAGCAATATGAAGCTTTATATAAAGATTGGGGGGATGAACGCCAAGTGCCCCGAATGAACTATTGCAATGGAACCCTAGAAATTGTGTCTCCCCTTCCTGCTCATGAACGTCCTCACCGCATTATTTCTGATATTGTCAAAACCCTATTAGATGCTGAAAACAGACCTTGGGAAGATTTTGGCTCTACCACCTTTAAAAAGCCAGAACAAGCAGGTCTGGAACCAGATACCTGTTTTTATATAGAGAATGCGGATCGGGTTCGCTCCTTGATGCGAATGAATATGGAAACGGATCCGCCACCAGACTTAGCAATTGAGAGTGACCTTACCTCTCAAACCACATTAGATACATACTTGACCCTACAGGTTCCTGAGATCTGGATTTATGAAAATGATCGCCTAACAATTTACCTGCTAGAAAAAAACAACTATCAAAAGAGTACCACCAGTCGAGTCTTTCCATCCCTGAGTATTACAGATCTCATTCCAGAGTTAGTACAACAAGCGATTAAACGGGGAACAAGCAGTATGTTACGCAACCTGCGCCATCAATTGTCCACTTGACTTATTAAATAGATTGTAATAAAATAGGGAGCAGTTCTTTTTTATACTTATTTTAATTATTTTATTTTAATTATTTTAAAATTTTAAAAAAGTTGATTAGGATAAACTAGGTGAAAACAACAAGAGTAACTTATGACCCAATCTTCCAACAGAGAAAACCACCAGGGAAATATTCAGAACACAGATAATACAGCTGAAGAATTACTAGTAAAACTGAGACAGAAAAAAGGTAATTGGGTAGAGTGGGGAAATGCGATCGCCTATTTACAAAAAAATGGCTATAATCCCCAGGATATTTTTGAAGCTACAGGATTTGAACCGATCCAGCAAAATCAGGTGGTTGTTGGTGCACAAGTTTACAGCTCCCTAGAAAAATTCGGCGCATCAGAAGCTACCAAAGCCTACTACGGAACAAGAGCCAGTGACATTCTTTACGAACTGAGACTATTAACCCAAGGAGATAGAGCGACAGCTGCGGATTTAATTTTTGCCCATAAACTGGATGTGGATGAAGCAAGGGAAATTGCTAAAGCTATTAAAGACTTCTCCCGATTTTCCACTCCCCCGGAAGGATTCAGTACCCATCCAGGAGACGCTGTTGCTTACCAATGCTGGAAACTGGCTAGACAAAACTCAGACCTGCAGGAGAGATCTCGTTTAATTGCCAAAGGATTACGTTTTGTGCAATCGAGTACAGCCAGAAAACAGATTGAACAATTACTAACGGACTTTACCATTGTTCCCCAGCGCAATGCGCCTTTGCTTCCCTATTTTCGACTAGAGTCTGATGAAGAACTGCCCAGATTAGTTCCCGTAGTAGGAGAATTACCCCTAACCCCAAAGGATGTCAAGTCAGTACCGCTAATTATAGAAGAAGCCCCTTTTAACATAGTTAAATTTGCTGGTGAGCAAGCTTGGGTAGCATTACCGGGATGGCAAGTGTTGCGTTCTGCGGAAGATCCAATAGTGATAATTGGGGAGAGCAACATTTTTCCCCAGAGCAAATCTGGCAAAACCGAACAAATTCTAATTGTGATAGATAGAGATGAAAGAGATTGGGATGACGGGAGTTATTTTGCCTTTGACAATGATGGAGAAGTGGATTTTCAGTGGTTTGAAACTCAACCAGAGCAGACAATATTAGGACGCATAATTGTCATTTTACGTCCTAAAAAAGTTTTAGACGAAGATTTTACCAAAGATAGTTGGCAAATTGATGAGTGATGAGATATGGAAAAGTTGACCCTGTCCAAGATTTCTAAATCTGATTTAAAAAGATTTGTGCAATTAGACGAAAAGGGAATTGGGAGTTATGAATGGTTAGACCTTGAGAGTATAACCATAACTCAAGATGAACAGCAACAGGTGGGCTATATACAATCTCATTTATTAAATTATTCTATTCATTTAATGAATGAAGCCACCATTTGGGCTAGGGGAATTTACCCCTTTTTACTGTTAGCAGAAAGGGGTAAAATTCAAGCATTAGCGGAAGTATTGTTGCAGGCAAAATATCCCCAATTTGAATTAGAAGGAATTGCTGATGGTTTACTAGCTAGGAGCGTGGTTGATAGTGTAGAAGTTCCATATCTGGTGGTGGTGGAAGCGAAAAAGGGTTTAGATAATCAAAATCCTCTATCCCAATTATATGGCCAACTGCTAACAGCTGGAAGATTGAATTGGCAAGAGGATAGACAAGATCCCCAAGAAGTATATGGGTGTTATACGATTGCTGATGTTTGGACTTTTGTCCATGCTAAAATTGAAGGTATGGAATCTGAAAAGTTAAGAATGGAACTGGAGTTTTCTAGGGAATATAGTTCCAAAAATGAGGGAGAAATCATCCTAAAAATCCTCAAAAAGATTGTTACCAACCATCTCAATCTCCACTAAAGAATTGGGGTGATGTGAGCAATAAACAAATCACAATAAAATTAAGTGGGTGGGTGGAATTAAATAATTGTGCCTCCCTACTTAACCCGCGATTAAGATTCAGAATCATCAGAGCAAATCCATGCAACTTGAGAATTTAAATAGTGAAAAATGGGACTCTCAAGATAGAGAACATAGACTAGAGGTCAAAATCCAACAGATTCGGCAAAAATTGCGTCCTGGACAGGTGCAAATGGCTGATTGGTTGGGGGGACCATTAGCTGTTTCCGCTGTCCCTGGTGCAGGTAAATCCACGGGAATGGCTAGTGCAGCAGCTATTGCCATAGCGCGTCAGTATTACTCCCACTCCCGTTCCCAATTAGTCCTAGTGACTTTTACCAAGTCCGCTGCTATGAACCTGAAATTAAAGATTTGTGAAAAATTGCGGGAACTATCTCTACCACAAAAGGGGTTTGTGGTTTATACATTACATGGTTTGGCTTTAAATATTGCCACTCGTTATCCCCAACTGTCTGGTTTGGAGTTAGACCAGGTGAAGTTAATTACTCCTAATCGGAGTCATCGTTTAATTAGTATAGCTGTAGAGCAGTGGATTAGCAAGCATCCCACCATGTATTATCGTTTATTGGAAGGACACCAATTTGATGGGGAAGAAACGGAGAAACTGCGTCGTCAATCGGTTTTAAGAACGGAGATTTTGCCAGATTTAGCTTATACCACAATTCATGAGGCTAAAAGTTCTGGGATTGTACCGGAAACTCTCTATCAATGGAGTGAGAAAACTCAAAACTCCTATCAAATTTTGCGGATTGCAGCGGGACTATATGAGGAGTATGAAAAGTTAATGAAGTCCCAAGGTTTGATTGATTATGATGATATGATTTTGGCAGCTTTAGAAGTTTTCAAAAATCCCAGTGCGTTACGAATTGAAAAAAATAAGATTTTTGCAGTTTTTGAAGACGAAGCACAAGACTCTAGTCAGCTACAAACTCAACTATTAGAAATATTGGCAGAAAGAAAAGATAGCAACGGAGGAAAAACAACCTTGAATTTGGTCAGGGTTGGTGATTCTAATCAAGCTATTAATTCCACTTTTACGCCTGCAGATCCCATTTATTTTCGGGAATTTTGTCAACAATGTGCTGGGGAACAAAGACTGGCAACTATGAACCAAGCTGGACGTAGTAGTAGAATTATTATTGATGCGGCTAACTTTGTTCTGGAATGGGTAAATCACCAATGGTCGAAAAAGAATCTACAAAATCATTCACCAAAAAAACCACCATTCCTAAATCAGAAAATTCAAGTCGTCAATATTGGTGATCCGCAAACCGATGCCAATCCTGCACCTGCAGGAAAAGGATTGGAACTACATACACCTGATGACATTCATCACACTGTTGAACTGATAGGTCAAAAGATTGTAGAACTATTCAAAACTAATGTAGGTACTGCTGCTATATTAGTGAGAGAAAATCGCCAAGGTAAATGGTTAGCAGAAAATATAGAACCAATATGTAACCAGCATCATATCGAACTATATGAGGTAGCAGAAACAGAAAGACGTTCCCAAGTACCAAAAGAAATCTTAGCTTTATTGCAGTTTTGCGATCGCCCCCATTCCCAGGATTTTTTAAAAACTGCATTAACCGTGCTGATGCAAAGACAATTAATAGCTGCTCAAGACGTTAATAGCTTGGCAATTTTACCCGAGGAATTTTTATATCCTACACCGTTCACTAAGGTGCAAACACAAGTAGTTAAGGAAGCTGCTCAACAATGTAGGAACTTATTGCAAGGAGCATGGGAAATACCAGTATATCAGATAATTTACTTTTTGGCCTCAAGTCTAAACTATGATCAAGGGGAGTTAGCTACAGCAGATAAATTAGCAGAAAAAGTTAATCTCCAAATTACCGGGGATAGATCGAGAAGTTCCCTAATTCATGCATTAGTGGAAATAGTCAATTCGGAAAAATTTGAAGCGGTGGATACAGAAAACCATGAAGATAAATATATAAAAAAAGGTCAGTTAACAATTATCACCATGCACAAAGCCAAAGGTCTAGACTGGGACTATGTGTTCCTACCCTTTTTGCATGAAAATCTAATTCCTGGCAAATTGTGGGTAAAACCCCAAAGTCAATTCTTAGGTGATTTTAGCCTAGCAGAAGTTGCTCGCGCCCAAATTCGCACTGCACTCCATCAAGGGACAGAAACCATGAATAATTCCCAGCAAAATGTCAATCACAACTCAAACAAAAGTCTTTTTGAGCTTAAACAAGCATGGGAAGAAGCTAAAGATTTAAAACTAGCAGAGGAATACAGATTACTATATGTAGCCATGACCAGAGCAAAAAAACTCCTCTGGATGTCCGCTGCGAAAAGAGCACCCTTCACATGGACAAAACCACATAGTTTGCAAGACCTTTTGCCATCTCCAGTATTTACAGCTCTCAATGCGATCGCCTAATTGCCTAATTCCCCTCAAACTCCATCTCCTCTTGAATATAGTCTATTTCCTCAATTTTTGCTGGTCGCACCACAGCAGTTTTGGGAATTTCAACTATTGGGTTATTGAGGGCGACCATTAAAGGAGAGATTGGTGCTTGTGTTTGGACACTATCTATCTTCTGTTGTGCTAGTTGTAACCTGGAAGTATTTCCTGGCAAAATTCCTGATAGGGAACCAATAACACAAGCTGCAATAGCAGCACCACCCCACATCCAATTTATCCGACGACGGAAAATTATGCGTTTCCAAACAAGATCAAATAACTCCGAAGACGCAGCGTAACAGCTTGGCACAGACATGGATCGGACACCATGCCTCAACCTTAGCAGTTTCATGTATAAACGCTTACCGGATTCATCCGTTGCCAACCACTGCTCTATCCGCTGACGTTCAGTAGCTGTAACCTCACCATCCAAGTATGCGCTTAACAGTTCAAACTGATCCCCTTCATGATATTCCTGATAATTAAACCTATCCATATTCGCTTTAACCACGGGTAAACTAGAGGAATTTTCCTGTGAATCCACTTAACCATCCAGATAACTTTGTAGTTGGCTTTGCAGTCGGGAACGAGCTCTAGCTATTCTAGATTTGACCGTTCCTAGGGAAGCACCAGTAATTTGAGCAATTTCTTCGTATGCTAAACCTTCGATTTCTCTGAGGACTATAGTAGTACGAAAAATCTCTGGTAAATCAGCAATAGCTTCCCGCAGTTGCTCATAAAATTCCCTAGTTCTGAGTTGTTCTTCCGGACTTGGTGTATCGCTAGCAATTTCCCAATCCATTTCCCCATCCCCTGCTAAACGAGGAGCATCTAGGGACAAAGAACTACCAGACCTTTTGCGCTTACGTAGCTCATCATAAAACAAATTAGTGGCAATTCGACTTAACCAACCGCGAAATTTAGCAGGTTCTTGTAATCGGTGAATGTTCCGATAGACTCGAATCCACACCTCCTGAGCCAAATCAGCTCTGTCAGACCAGTCGGGAGCCAAGTGATATAGTACCCTATCCACCTGGGCCTGATAGCGGCGCAGCAATTCAGCAAAAGCTGCTTTGTCCGGGCGCAGTCCAGATTGACAGCGCAAAATAAGATCCTGATTTGAGAGTTTATCAACTTGCACCGATGCTTGTGAATAATTGGCATCAACAGTTGACCAGGATACAGCAATAGACTGACTCATAGATCCCACTGGCATAAAATAATCTCTATCTATTAGACTGAGTCTAATTTTTTATGTTCCCAACCTTCAAAACAATTGCACTTCTCTATTTGTCAGGGAGACAGGGAATTCATTCCCTGTCTCAAAGCGCAAGTCGGTTGGAAACCGACTGGTTTTGTCGTGGATAATCGTAGGTTGGGTTGAGGCACGAAACCCAACAAACCAACAGGATATATATAAATGCGATGGGGAAGGACTCCCTACGGGATCTCGCACCCTGATAAAACAGGGCGTAACCCTGCCCACGAGTTAAATGTATACAAGGGGACTGCTTCCCCTCTTGGAATCAGTGAAAAACAAAAGAAAATTTGCTGACCTTCCCAAAGTGGGTCTGGACACCAGTCAGGGTAAGAGCTTAAAATAGAGGGGTGCACTTCCCTCAAAGGAAGTAGAATTAATGGAAACCTCTGGAATCCCTAGATTGCCCTCGATCATGGGATACCGATAGTATCATTGCGACAACCTTGTTCATCCATATGTTCTTGAGAAAAAAAATAGACGCTTATCTGATTGCAGCAATCCTTGTGGTTCTAGGAGTCGATTTAGCGGTTTTCTTATTTAGCCCTTCCCCCCTTATACCCATCATTTGGATGTTGATTAGCTTAAATATTAAGGGTTGCATTTGTTGCTGGAATCACCACCATCAGCACCTCAAGTTTTTTTATCCAGAGTGGGCCAATCGCGCCCTGGAACTAGTGATGGGGTTGCAAACAGGAATTGTCGGCGAAGCCTGGGTTTTGCACCATATCTTTGGTCACCACGTTAACTACCTTGACCAAACGAAGGATGAGTCCGCCTGGAAAGACGAGAAAGGCCGGACAATGCCCCCCCTAGAATATGCGTGGACTGTTACAACTCAAGCTTATCCTAAAGCCTTAAAGGTGGGCAAAAAGTATCCTAAAATCCGGGTTAGGCTAATCCAAAACATGGTGGCCACGGCGCTCGTTCTTCTGGCTCTGGCTTCCGTGAACAGTGTCAATACCCTGATCCAATTTGTATTTCCCATGGCCTTTTTGCTCTTTATGACAGTCTATGTCACCTATGAGCACCATGCGGGTTTGGATGAGAAAGATCCCTACAAAGCGACCTATAATATCACCGATCACTGGTACAACTTTTTTACCTGCAACCTGGGCTACCACACGGCTCACCATGTCCAATGTGGCCGCCACTGGAGCGAACTACCCCAGTTCCATGCAGAAATTAAGGACAAGATCCCGGCCACCCTCTACCGTGATGCGGGTTTCCCCCTTACTTGGATAACCAAGGCCCAACAGATCCTGGCAGCTCATGGTGTGTCCTGGAACCGGGGATAGGCTTAGCCTGATCCCTACCTGTGGGTATCACGATTCCTCAGAATATTAACATTCATGAGGATTTGTCAATACATGGGGAAAAATTTTCTTGCAGTTTCTACCCCATTTGTCAGGATGATCCTACATTAGATAATTTCTGATAAATTTTTTGCTAACTGACACTCTCGGAGGGTTTAATAATTGTAATGGGCCAGCTATGGCAAAAAATTAAAGCGTTTAGTCTATACTTTATTTGCAATGGCAAAGAAAAAACCTTTACTACCCATGCTTATGTTACTCTGCTTAGGCACGTCCATTGTTTCTCTCGTTTTCTATTGGTATACCTTTACAAATGAGTCCAATAATTCCCCTTCCATGATACTGCGAACAAATATCAATTCTAATGAGCACAATCCGGATTTCTCTTCGGGTATTACTATTGGAGATAGTGCTTTGGGTGCTGATATGAACTCTTCATCTAATTCTGGTGATGGGGAAAAAAACACAAGATTGGTAGTCCCTACACAACAAAACAAAACAAATAGTGGGTTAAAAGGCTTTTTCTTTGGTGGTGGAAATGACTCTCCATCTCCCGGAGCGGGAAATAACCAAAGTGATGTGGTCGTCGATTTGAGCGATCGCCGGGTTTATGTTTATCGTTATGACCAGGTGGTGGCTAGTTACCCAATTGCAGTTGGTAAAAAGGGTTGGGAGACTCCCACGGGTACTTTTAAAGTTATACATAAGGAGCATCACCCTATTTGGAAACATCCAATTACGGGGAAAATATTTGAAGCGGGGACGGATAGTCCCCTGGGAGATCGATGGATTGGTTTTTGGTCAGACGGTAAGAATGAAATTGGTTTCCATGGCACACCTAATAAGGATTTGATTGGTGGTGCTGTGTCCCATGGTTGTTTGAGGATGCGTAACCCTGATGTAAGAATGTTATATGAACAAGTGGACTTGGGCACTCCTGTATCAGTACGCCACTAATCAATAGTTTTGGTTTTCCAAAATATAGGATCAATGGATTTGCCATTGACATATAAACCCCAATGTAAATGGGGACCAGTAGAAGCACCTGTGGAACCCACAGTACCGATGAGGTTGCCAGCTTGGACAAAATCACCCTCTTTCACATTAATTCGGTTCAAGTGGAGGAAAATGCTGGTTACTCCCTGACCATGGTCAATACCCACCACGTTCCCATGAACCCTAAACCCCTGGGATACCTTCCCCACTAATGCTACTCTCCCCGCTGCTGGTGCAATTACTACTGAACCTGCTGCACCTGCATAGTCTAACCCTCGATGATAGTAATCTTGGGCAAATACGCCATTGTAGTACCGTCTGACACCATATCTCGTGCTCATCCTCCCTTTATTGGGATTGAGAAACACTCCATTCCAGTATTTTTCTGGTGTTTGTAGTTCCTTTAACTGTTTTACACGAGCTAGTTCATATTCTGTGGCTTTTACTCCTGCTTTTCCTGGTGGTAGGTTGATCCTCTGTAACGGAAATTTCCTATTACCTACTATTACCTCTAATTTTTTTTCCTCTTGTCCCCCCACTAGTATTGTAATTTTTCTTATTCCTGGTTTTTCTAGGGGGGTAGTAGGAATCAGGGAACGATAGGTATTTGGTGCGATCGCAAAAGCTGGATATGTGTTTTCATCAACTTTAACACTAGGTTTTATAAGATTTTGGATATCAGTATTTAGAGTTTGTTCCGCATCGGGCTTAATTAATACTGAGATTGTATCTCCCAATTTTACCGTTTGTGGTAAAATTTGCACCTCTAATGCTTTTGCTGACGGGATGCAAGCTAGGGGAGTAATTGCCAATATTCCCGTGATAACCTTGCCTAGACTGGTGAGATTAATCATCCGCAACTTATGGTAAGTATTCATCAATTTCAACCTGGTGACAGTTTTTAAAAATCATTGCTCCAATTCTAACAACCCCTTGCAAAAATAAAATATGCTGGTGAATATGATTTCTATCCATAGCATTAGATGATCTAGCCAGGTTAAAATCTGCTCCAATGGGTGTTTTTCATAACCAATAAATGTGGCTTTGATTTCTATCCAATCAGGCTTGAATTGATAATAGTGGTATGGATAATTATTTTGTTCTCTTCCTAATTTGAGGTCACTTTCTTGAGTTTGATAATTTTTACCATAACTAGACATTTGTCGGGGTTGACGCGAATCACCATCAGAAAAATCGCTCCCAAATAAATCCTCCCATGTTAACCAACAATCTTCCTTAACTTCCCCAACATGGGATGTCTGTACTTGTTCCCAGCTAGGAGAAAACCTGGCACTGGTCGTGAGTTCGTGAGGGAGAACAGGAGCAGTTTCTTCACCCATTAAGGTAATTTGTCTAGTTTCAAAAATGTAACCTATGACAGATTGAATTAAGACCAAAACATTGGCACTCCCAACAGACACATTAGCTGGTAACTGAGCTTGATGTTCTATTTTAACCAGCATTGTATCTACAAGTTTCAAACATTTAGATGCCAAAACCAGTGAATAAGAGAATACACGCGGAAGGAGATCAGCTAGAATCTCCACATTACTGTTAGAATAGTTATTTATCTGCTCCTCAATGCTATTAGCAATTTGCTTTTGTTGTATAGGTGTTAAAACATCAAAAACCTTATTGTTTTCCCCCACAAGTACCAAATCACGACTTGTTAAATTAACCGCAATTGCTTCTATCTTAGGAATATGAGACTGTAATGTCTTACTTTTTACAGACTGGTCATCTTTTGCACCTCCGGTCAACTTTTGCACAATTCCACCAAACCAACCCGAGGATTTGACATTTTGTAAATTTTCCGATTCCCAAGTAGCTGCAGATGGTAAACTCCTAACTTGTTCCAATACTTTTACAATTGGTGATTCCATTGATGTATGGTCATCCAAAGGGGGGTACAAAGTTTTCAGTCTTTTCCCCACTGGTTCATCAGGTTGTAATGACTTATGAAGCGGGTAAAGCAAAGCCTCCGCCCCCCATTTTGTTGCCAACTGTAAATTGCGGAAAGCACCTCTCAATTTTTGGGACAACCGACGAGACTGGTGACTGAAAAATTTAAATACTTGGCTTTGATAAGGACTAGAGGAACCGGAGGACATTGCGAGTTTATTTATTAGTTAATTAGGGTTTGCTTTTATGAATTATCCCACCCCCCCAACACACAGTCAGTCCCTCTCAGACAAAATTGAACAATTACACTCCCACTGTCAAGTTAATATACTTTCATCCTGGGTGTGTTGGCGAGGTGACCTAGAAATTACCGATGTAATACAATCAAACCTCCTCCATTGGCAACCCATACAGTTAAATGACAAACAACAGGTGGGTTGGAATCAAGGAAAGCACATACTTTGGTTAGGACAAAAGTTCACTGTGCCAGAAAGCTTATATGATTATCCTTTAAGTGGTTTATGTGCGCGCTTATCTCTAACTTGGTGGGCGGATGCGGTTGAGGTTTATCTCAATGGTAATTTATTGTCAACGGGTGATTTATTTGATTGTTCCCCACGGTTGCTTTTAAGTCAAGAGGTAAAACCAAAAGATGAGTTTTTTATTGTATTGCGGTTGGTAAGTCCTGGACATTGTGATGGAGCTTTGATGCACTCCCAGATGATTTTTGAATCGGGGGATGATATAGATCCTGGTCTTATAGCTAATGAGTTGGCGATCGCCCAAACTAGGGGAAAAAATCTTTCATCAACGGAGTGGAATAGACTAGTAACAGAAGTAGAAGAGTTAATAAATTTTAGCTGTGGTATAAAAACACAATCAGACTGGAAGAGCTTGTTAGAAAAGATTCGTCAAACCTATTTGAGAATAGACCAGTTAACAAGTATTAAAGATAATAAACTATTTTTAGTAGGTCATGCACATTTAGACTTAGCATGGCTATGGCCAGTCCAAGAAACTTGGAAAGCAGCACAAAGAACTTTTGAGTCCGTATTAAAATTACAAACGGAATTTTCTGAGTTAATTTTTTGTCATACCACACCAGCTTTATATGCGTGGATGGAGGAACATCAGTCTTGGTTATTTACTCAAATTCAGACCCAGGTAAAATTAGGAAAATGGGAAGTGTTAGGTGGTTTTTGGGTAGAACCAGATTTGAATTTGATTTCGGGGGAATCAATAGTTAGACAACTGTTATATGGTCAGCTTTATTTTCTAGAAAAATTTGGAAAAATATCACCGATAGTGTGGGTTCCTGATACTTTCGGTTTTTGTGGAACTTTGCCTGGGTTTCTCACTCAAGCAGGGATTGAATTCTTTGTCACCCAAAAGCTCCGCTGGAATGATACCAGTCAATTTGATTATGATTTATTTTGGTGGCAATCTCCCGATGGTAGTCAAATATTAAGTTACATGTCACCACCCATTGGGGAAACTATAGATCCAGTCAAAATGACTGATTATCTATCTACATGGGAAACTAAAACCGGTTTAGTAAATGCTCTTTGGTTACCTGGTGTAGGAGACCATGGTGGTGGACCGACTCGTGATATGTTGGAACTTGCAAGAAGGTGGAAGGATTCCCCCATTTTTCCAGAAATAGAATTTTCCACCGCCGAAAATTATTGGCAATATCTCAAATCTTCTGTGGCAATTCTTCCAGAGAAATTGCCAGTATGGCAAGATGAATTATATCTACAATTTCATCGAGGATGCTATACCACCCATGCGGATCAGAAAAGATGGAATCGTCAATGTGAAAATCTCTTATATCAAGCGGAATTATTCTCCACCCTTGCTACTGCTGTTTATGGTTTACCCTATCCCAAAACAGAACTAGAAACCGCTTGGAAAAAGGTTTTATTTCACCAGTTCCACGACATTTTACCCGGTTCTTCCATCACCCAAGTTTACCATGATGCTTTACCAGAATGGCAACAAGTTCAACAGTTAGGATCTACTCTCCTAGATAGATCACTAAGAGCGATCGCCTGGAATATAAATTTGCCCGAACCTCCTCAACCTGACAGCATTCCGGTAATTATCTTTAACTCACTCAATTGGGAGCGTTCGGAAGTGGTTAAGATCAAACCTCCCCATCCTCAACATTGGTTAATTCACGACTTCGATGGTAATCAGCTACCATATCAAATAACCAGGGATGGTTTATTGTTTATTCCTACTATCCCTTCCATAGGATATCAAATATATTGGCTTTCTCCCGGGGATGTGGATGAAAACAAATGTGGGGAAGAGTTTTGTTTAGAATTTTATCTGGAAAATGAATATTTACTAGTTAGGGTCAATTCACAAACGGGAGATCTAGAAAGTGTATTTGACAAAATCCAATTTCGAGAGGTTCTGCAAGGAGCAGGAAACCAGCTACAAGCATTTGCGGATAAAGGACAATACTGGGATGCTTGGAATATTGACCCAGATTATGAATCTAAACCTCTACCACCTGCTAAATTAGAGTCGATTGAATGGTTAGAAAAGGGTATTATCCAACAAAGGTTACGAGTTGTACGTCAAATTGGCAAGTCCGAATTTACCCAAGATTATGTTTTACAAACCAATTGCCCAATCCTTAAAATTGAGAACAGTGTAAATTGGCAAGAAGATCAAGTATTGGTGAAAACCTCTTTTCTTTTAAATCTCAACAGCGACATTGCTACCTATGAAATACCCTGTGGGGTCATCCGTCGTCCTACTAATCCCCACACACCATCAGAACAGGCGAAATGGGAAGTACCCGCTTTAAAATGGGCAGATTTGACAGCAGATACAAATACTGGAAACTACGGTGTAAGTTTACTAAATGACTGTAAATATGGATATGACATCAAGGGTAATCAAATGCGGTTGACTTTATTAAGAAGTCCCCACTGGCCAGACCCTCAAGCAGATCGGGGAGAACATCAGTTCAATTATGCTTTATATCCCCATACCGGTGGTTGGCAAGCAGCAGAAACTGTCAGAAGAGCATACGACTTCAATATACCATTAAATGTACTTCTCGATCCCGAAACTAAAAAATCACCATCACCAGTTTTTAAAAACAACAGTTTCCTCACACTAGCAGCAGATAATTTGATTATCACAGCTTTTAAGGTCAGCGAAAACCATCCACAAAGCTTTATTCTAAGATTTTATGAATGTCATGGTCAATCCGCAAACTTACCAACCCTAAATTTAAAAAGTGAATTTTTTACCTTGGGTAACCCGCTTGATTTATTAGAAAGAAATATCTATCCCGCTGTCGTCAACCCAATTGCACCCTGGAAAATCAGCACGTTTCAGGTTCTCACTCGGGAAGTATAAACTTGCCTCAGTAGAAAGGGGATAAAACCCCCTTATCTATTCTTGATTGTGCTTCTAATCCTCATGATCCTCAAAAGGATCTGCTAATTCTTTACTGGGTGGGCCGAAGGATGTGTATATGGCCATAGCAGTGATAGCAACGAGAATGGCACTAAAGGAAACACCTAGCACTAAACCGGGGTCTAAGTCCATGATTTTAAAGTTATGTTATGAGATATGTTATAATATATTACAAAACTTAACTCTAATTAAACCTGAATTACAAAACTTTCAGTTTTCCTACAGAACAGTCAACTACCTGACCCGGATAGTGGTATTATCTTCATAGTCAGAATTATCCCATGTAAGGTTACAATACTGCTGAAATATTGCAGCACCCTACAATAGGGAATAAGAAAATTAAAAAAAAGTTTTGGCAACTGATCTTAGGTGAACTATGGCACAACGGACTAAATTGGGAGATATCCTCAGACCCTTAAACGCTGAATATGGTAAGGTAGCTCCTGGTTGGGGTACAACTCCTTTAATGGCTGTTTTTATGGGTTTGTTTTTCGTATTCTTGCTTATTATTCTGCAGGTCTACAACAAATCTTTGTTGATTCAAGACGTGCTTGTAGACTGGCGCAGTTTGGGTGGCTGATTTCTATCCATGTCAATCAAAAACTTAGGTTGAAATTTCCGTCTCCGGTTACTACTCAAGTAGCGGGGACGGATTCCTTGCATTTTTGCTGCTCCAAAAATGATTGTCAAAGTACAAGCAGTTTTATGTCTAATCTGTTAGGGTTGAAGTAAATAATTGTTCAATTACTGTGAGGTTTTATGAATATATTTGGTATTGGTCTACCGGAAATGGTTGTGATTGGGGTAGTAGCTTTGTTAATTTTTGGACCCAAGAAACTACCGGAAATTGGTCGCAGCTTGGCCAAAACTATTCGTAGTTTCCAACAAGCTTCTAGTGAGTTTCAAAATGAGTTTAAAAAAGAAGTTCAACAACTGGAGGAGACTATTAAGACCACTGCTGAAATTGAACCGAAACAAATAGAGTCTAGTAAGGAGCAGAAGCATTCCTAATAATCGGATGATAGAAGTTATTACTCCACCTACTTTGGTTATTCCCCAGCTCATAGTTGGGTTAGGCAATCCTGAGCCTAAGTATAACCAAACACGACATAATATTGGTTTTGCTGCTATTGATGCTATTTCCCGTAATTGGCATATTCCTGTAACGGAAAATCGGAAGTTTCAAGGACAGTTTGGGGAGGGTTTAGCGCTGGGAAGTAAGAAAATTAGGATTTTGAAACCGCTAACCTATATGAATCGTTCTGGTGAGTCTATTCAAGCAGTTACTAGTTGGTACAAGTTGCCACCTGAATCGGTGTTGGTAATTTATGATGATATGGATTTGCCTTTGGGAAAGATTCGTCTTCGTTTATCTGGATCCGCTGGTGGACACAATGGTATGAAAAGCACTATTTCTCATTTGAATAGTCAAAACTTTCCCCGGTTACGTATTGGTATTGGTAAACCCAAGAATTTACCCAATAATGATGGTGATACGGTTTCTCATGTTTTGGGAAAGTTTTCCCCCCAGGAAGCAAAATTAATTGATCCGATTTTGGCATTTGTGGTGGAATGTGTGGAATTGACCTTGAAGCAAGGGGTGGAAAAGGCCATGAACCGTTGTAATAGCTGGAATGGTGTGCTTTGAAATTGTCGTCATTAAAAATTGTGGTTGTTGGAGGTGGAGCAGCGGGATTCTTTGGTGCGATCGCCTGTACTAAGACCAATTCTCAAGCTCAAGTCACCCTCTTAGAAGCAGGTTTGGAACCCCTTGCTAAGGTACTGATTTCCGGTGGTGGACGTTGTAATGTGACCAATGCCTGTTTTGTTCCTCAAGATTTAGTCCAAAATTATCCAAGAGGGAGTAAGGCGTTACGTGGTGCTTTTAGTCGATTTCAACCCCAGGACACGATCGCTTGGTTTGAGGAACATGGAGTGAAATTAAAGACTGAAGCGGATGGAAGGGTTTTTCCTATTACTGACCGATCTGAAACTATTGCTGAATGCTTAATTAAGTTTGCAGCTCATGGGGGGGTAAGACTAAAAACTCGCACTTCCGTGGTTTCTGTAGAGCGTCAGAATGGACAATTTAAAATTGATTGCAAATCAGCTGGGGATGTGTATTCCCTGTATTGCGATCGCTTGCTTTTAGCTACAGGTAGTGGTTTAGTTGGTTATAAGATTGCTCGCGCTTTAGGACACCATATTGAGAGTCCGGTACCTTCCCTATTCAGTTTCAAAATTACCGATCCTAAACTACAGTCTTTGTCTGGAATTAGTGTTAATTCTGTCAGTTTAACTTTGTCTTTACAGGAAAAAGGTGTTTTAAAACAAACGGGATCTTTATTAGTTACCCATTGGGGTGTGAGCGGACCTGCAATATTAAAACTTTCCGCTTATGGTGCTAGATTACTATACGAAAACCGCTACCAGGGGAAATTATACATTAATTGGTTGCCAGATTTATCCCTAGAGGAAGTAAAACAAAAGCTTTTAGATGTAAAACAAGAATGGGGGAAAAAAGCCATAGCACTCCATCGTGGTGTAGATTTACCTCACCGACTATGGCAATATTTAATCGACCGAGTAAATATTAGTGTGGAAGAACGTTGGGCAGAAATAAGTAGTAAGGTGTTAAATCAGTTAGCACAAGAAGTCCATAGAGGAAAATATGTAATAACCGGTAAAGGTGAATTTAAAGAAGAGTTTGTCACCTGCGGAGGTGTAGACTTAAAAGAGGTAGATTTTAAAACCATGGAAAGTAAGATAGTCCCCGGTTTATACTTTGCAGGAGAAATTTTGGATATAGATGGCATTACGGGGGGATTTAATTTTCAAAGCGCTTGGACTACTGCATATTTAGCCGGATGTGCAATGGGTATGTAGATACAAGAGGATGAGTTATAATAGGTAATTATTAACAAGGTAATAAAATAACATCTGTCAAATTATGATATCTTTCAGCCAAGTTGTGGATAAACTCCAAAACAATATTACATCCCACAGTTTGACCTCCCACCCAGAACTGAATCCTGAAATTAGGGGAGTTGCTGCTATAGACGAAGCACAAGCGGGTACTATCAGCTATGTGGAAGGACCAAAATTTGCCTCCTTGCTTACCTCCACAAAAGCTAGTGTGTTGATTTTACCCCTAGATGAAAAATTGCATCAGCAAGCTACTGCTCAGGGTATGGCCTGGTTAGCAACCCCCCAACCCCGTCTATTGTTTGCACAGACTATCTCCCTATTCTATCAACCATATAAACCCTCCCCCTCCATTCACCCCACCGCTGTAATTGACCCTAGTGTTAAAATCGGTGATCATGTCTATATTGGCCCCCATGTAGTCATACTTGCTAATACAGAAATTGGTAATGGTGTCTTTATTTATCCCAATGTAGTTATTTATCCAGATGTAAAAATAGGCGATCGCACGGTTTTACATGCCAATTGTGCCATTCATGAACGCAGTCAAATTGGTGCGGACTGTGTAATCCACAGTGGTACTGTGATTGGTGCTGAAGGATTTGGTTTTGTTCCCACTACAACAGGCTGGTTAAAAATGGAACAGTCTGGTTATACAGTATTGGAGGATGGGGTGGAAATAGGTTGTAACAGTGCGGTGGATCGTCCAGCGGTGGGGGAAACACGTATTGGTAAACACACTAAAATTGACAATTTAGTGCAAATTGGTCACGGTTGTCAAATTGGTTCAGGTTGTGCTATTGCTGGTCAAGCGGGAATAGCTGGGGGTGTAAAAGTGGGGAACCGGGTCATTCTAGCGGGACAAACGGGAATTGCCAATCAGGTAAAAATAGGGGATGGAGCAATTGTTAGCGCCCAAGCTGGTGTTCATGGCGATATTGCACCGGGAGAAATAGTCTCAGGTTCACCTGCTCTCCCTCATAAACTCTATTTAAAGGTATCTGCTGTATATAGCAGGTTGCCAGAGATATATAATTTCTTTAAACAGTTATCAAAAAATCCATAGCAACTACCGGAATTGCCACTGGAAATCACTTTAGTGGTTGATTTTGAGATATTCTAAAAAATAATGCTCGGGAGAATGGCAACTGTGAACTTACAAAAACCAATATTAGTGGGAGGATTAGGATTATCCTTTTCTCTATGGATGTTAAACACTTGGCACGACTCTATCATACAAATGGCAGAGTTGGGTTTGTTAGGTGCTTTAGCAGTTGGTGGAGGATTATGGTTGTTGCGCAAAAATCAACCCGGTGAACAGCTACATGATAGTCCACCAGATAGAAATAAGGTGGAAGCTGTTATCAGTCAAACCCAATCTATTATTCACCAAATCGCCAATGAGGTAGCTGATCACCCCAGTCTGTCAACTCTACAAGAACAACTGGCCAAATTGACTTTGGAGCTAGATAGAAAGGAAGTCCAAATGGCGGTTACCGGTGGTAAGTCTGTAGGCAAAAGTACCATAATTCATCTCCTCAAAACTGTATCTAATTTATCTGCTAATCCCTTAGAGTTGGTGGAAACATCACCTTTATTTACGGAACTCGGTCAGGATGGTGATGCTGCTATTTTGTTAGGACTACAAAACTCTGATTTGGTGCTATTTGTCACTAATGGAGACCTTACCGCATCCCAACTAGACGTTTTGCAAAAATTACGATCTACTCAACAATTAGTTCTACTAGTTTTTAATAAGCAAGACCAGTATATGACTGAGGAACGCGCGATTATTCTCCAGTCCCTGCAACAAACATTCCCCGGTCATGTGCTCCCTATTTCTGCTTCTCCCCTACCCATAAAGGTCAGAAAGCATCTTGCTGATGGATCCATTCAAGAGGGTATGGAACAACCCACAGCCAATATTCAACAGTTGGTAGAACAGCTCAAGGTGATTTTGGCACAACAAGCACCACAGTTGGTTTGTGCAACCACATGGCGTAAGTCCCTATTTTTAAAAACCCAAGCTAGAAATTGCTTGAATTCTATTAGACGCGATCGCTCTTTACCTATTGTAGAACAAAATCAGTGGATCGCTGGTGCTGCTGCATTTGCTAATCCCCTACCCGCTCTGGATATATTAGCAACTGTGGCCATTACCGGTCAAATGGTTATGGATTTAGGTAATATCTATCAACAAAAAATCTCCCTCGATCAGGCCCAAACAGTAGCTAGAACCCTTGCAACCCTAATGTTCAAGTTGGGACTGGTGGAATTATCTACCAAAGCAGTAACGGGTATTTTAAAAACCAATGCTGTTACCTTTTTCGCTGGGGGGATGGTAGAAGGTGTCAGCGCGGCCTATTTAACTAAAATAGCTGGTTTAAGTTTAATTGAGTACTTTGAACAGCAAGACATAGCTTTAACAACTGACTACCAGTTAAATATGGAAACACTAGGTCGAGTGCTACAAAGGGTATTTCAAGAAAATCAGACTTTGGCATTATGGGAAATATTTGTCAAGCAGGGTGTTAAACGCTTATCACCTGAAACTAAACCTTCAACCATATTAGCTTGACTGCTGCTCCATTCGGTTTTCCAGGGTAACTGCTAATTTGTCCGCAATACCCTCAATCCAATTTTCATCCTGTTTCGTATAACTACGGGGAGCATTTGCTCCTAGGATTAGTACCCCCTCTTTACCAATAGGTTGACAAATTACCCCTTGTGTGTTTTCCGGTAAATAATCAAATTCAATTTTGGCAGGGTAAACCCTGAGCGCAACTAAATAAATTGGTTTTTGAGTCCCCAGAACTCTTTCTAGTATGGGTCCAGGTATTACCTCTGCTTTAGAACCTAAAATTCCACGTCTTAACAGAACCTCACCTTTATAATAAACAACGAGCGATCGCGTAACTGTATTAGTTAATAATAAACGGGATGCCCAAGCCAATTCGGTCTTGATTGTTTCTGGTAAATCTGATGCTAGAATAAATCCTTCTTTCCCAATCAGTTCCACAGTATCAGGGGATTTGGGTTGTACTTGTTGCCAAATTAGTCCAGTGAGGATTAAAACCGCACTGAGGATCACCCCCAAAACATCACCCCTAGCTTGAGATTCTGTAAGCTGGGGTGTCAACACACGATTCACCAACAACAACACAGCACCCAGACTTCCAACTACTAGGGGGAGAAGGCGTAAAATTCTATTTGGATCAGATTTAGTAGTCATCAATCTTCCCCTGCTTCTAGGATGCGTTGAAAAAGATAACCTGTTCCCCTCGCAGTTAAGATTAATTCTGGATTACTGGGATCATCTTCTAATTTAGCTCGCAACCGAGAAATATGAACATCTACCACCCGAGTATCTACGTGACGCTCTGGTGTATATCCCCACACCTCTTGTAAAATCTCAGAACGGGAAAATGCCTCTCCAGAACGACTTACTAATAATTCTAATAGACTAAATTCCATACCAGTTAGTCGAATCCGTTCATCACCTTTATAAACTTGTCGCTTATTTGTATCTATTTTGATGTTGCCAACATGAATTACCCCGGAACTGGGAATACCAGTAGTCCCATTTTTATCAACCCTACGTAAAACTGAACGAATCCGCGCTTCCAGTTCCTTGGGGGAGAAGGGTTTGACTACGTAGTCATCTGCACCTAATTCTAAACCTGTGATCCGATCAGCTACATCCCCTAAAGCTGTTAGCATGATAATGGGGACATCGGACTCCTTACGCAGCTCTTGACATACTCCATAACCATCTAACTTAGGCATCATCACGTCTAAAACTACCAGATCTGGATCTGCTTTGCGGAAGGTTTCCAAAGCCTCTTCTCCATCACCTGCAGTTACCACATCATAACCAATCATGGAAAGGCGTGTTTCTAAAATCCGCCGAATGCTTGCTTCATCGTCCACTACGAGGATTTTTTCCTTATTACTTTCCAAGTTTTCCTACTCTCCGTTAAATTTTGTTTTGTGGAATTTTCATACCATACATAATATTAAGATATCATTCTACCTATTAATTCAAAAAAGCTAAAAAAGCAATTTCTACTACCTACCAGTTTTGCTTCTTTTACCTTTTCTTGCACCTGACCAAATTTTAATGTTTTTTAATATTACCCATGGCAAAGCCAAAGACGATTTTTATTTGCAGTAATTGTGGGTCTGAGTTCTCTCAATGGTTTGGCAAATGTTCTAATTGTGACACCTATGATTCTCTCGTGGAACAAAATGCCAATTCCTTAGGTGTGGGTGGTTGGCACAGCGCTCAACCAGCTGCTAAATCCACTAAGCCTTCTAAACCCAGAGCATCATTGACTTTTGACCAAATTAGCGATCGCCAAATTGCTCGATGGGAATCGGGATATTCGGAGTTGGATAGAGTACTTGGTGGTGGTGTAGTTCCCGGATCTATGGTTCTCATTGGTGGAGATCCGGGTATTGGCAAATCTACCCTATTACTCCAAGTATCTAATGAACTATCCCAGCGATACCGTATTCTTTATGTGACGGGAGAAGAATCAGGACAACAGGTAAAATTACGCGCTTCTCGTTTAGGAATGTCCAAACCTCTCCAGGTGGTTTCCGTAGAGGATATCAACACAAGCTCGGAAAGTTCTCACCCACTACCTGAACAAGATCCGGGGAATAATGTTGAGGATGCTGTGGAAGATGACCAGAGGGTTACCGTGGAACACCACACCATCAGCTCTGACTTGTATGTCCTTCCGGAAACAGATTTAGAAGAAATTCTCCGAGAAATTGACTCTCTCAAGCCAAATCTAGCAGTAATTGACAGTATACAAACTGTTTTCTTTCCTGCACTCACATCTGCTCCTGGTTCCGTAGCTCAAGTTCGGGAATGTACCGCAGCTTTGATGAAAGTCGCCAAACATGAAGATATTACCATGTTAATTGTGGGTCATGTTACTAAAGAGGGGACTATTGCTGGACCAAGAGTTTTAGAACACCTAGTCGATACGGTTTTATATTTTGAGGGCGATCGCTTTGCTTCCCATAGATTATTAAGAACCGTAAAAAATCGTTTCGGAGCTACCCATGAAATTGGTATATTTGAAATGGTGTCTAATGGGTTAAGAGAAGTCCCTAATCCCTCGGAGTTATTCCTGGGAAATCGGGATGAACCCTCTCCCGGTACTGCTATTGTAGTTGCTTGTGAGGGTACAAGACCAATAGTTGTGGAACTACAAGCCTTAGTTAGTCCTACAAGTTACCCTTCACCCCGCAGAGCTGGAACAGGTGTAGATTTCAACCGGTTAGTACAAATCCTAGCTGTGTTAGAAAAAAGAGTGGGAGTGCCTATGTCAAAGCTAGATTCTTATGTTGCATCTGCGGGGGGTTTGAGCGTAGAAGAACCCGCGGTTGATTTAGGGATTGCAGTTGCGATTGTTGCTAGTTTTCGAGATAGAATAGTTGACCCGCAAACAGTATTAATAGGGGAAGTAGGGTTAGGGGGACAAGTAAGGTCAGTGTCCCAAATGGAGCTGAGATTAAAGGAAGCTGCAAAATTAGGATTTAAACGAGCAATCATACCCAAGGGACAAAAGTTTCCTGACTTGAAGATAGAAATATTAGAAGTTTCTAAAGTTATAGATGCTATAATAGCAGCTATTCCCCATCAATCTTTAGAAAATAGCGATTTGGATTTAGAGGAGGAGGATGAAGACTAAAAGATTGTTAGGAAAGATTATTAAACTAACTATCCAGAGCCAAATCTAAAACCTGTTGCCAATTTGATATTTTCAAACCAAAAGTATCCAATAATTTTTGGTTATCTAATAGAGAATAACTAGGTCTGGGTGCGGGTGTGGGGTATTCTGGTGTCGTTATTGGCACTAACCTTTGTAACTTGTATTGACCATATTGATCATCAGCAAATTTATCGATGAGAATAGCTTTGGCAAAACCGTACCAACTGGTTTTTCCCCCACAGGATAGATGATATATCCCCCCTTTCTCAGCCATAAAATCAGCCAGATAAGTAGTACCTGAAATCACCATTTGACCGCGAATTTGAGCAATGATTTGGGCGGTTACTTCTGCGATCATCCTGCTCCAAGTAGGTGACCCGATTTGGTCATCAACCACTCGAATTTCTTCTCTTTCTTTGGCTAACCTTTGCATAGTTAATAAAAAATTCTTACCTCTTAGACCATAAACCCAACTAGTACGAAAAATCAGGTGATTTGTGCCAACAGCTTGAATAGATTTTTCCCCTGCTAACTTAGTTTTTCCATAAACATTTTGTGGAAACGTTGGGTCATTTTCCTGATAGGGAGTATTTTGATTCCCACCAAAAACATAATCGGTAGAATAGTGAACGATAGCAGCTCCTAACCTTTTTGCTTCCTCAGCAAGAATACCAGGAGCAACACCATTAATAGACATAGCTAAATCTGGTTCTAATTCTGCTCTATCCACCGCAGTATAAGCAGCAGGATTGACAATTAAATCTGGTTTTATCTCCCTAATTGTGGAGGTAATTGTTTCATATTGGGATAAGTCTAATTCATTTCTCCCTAAACAAATCACATCCCCCACAGTCATCAAACTGCGTTGCAATTCCCAACCTACCTGACCAGAAATACCAGTTAAAAGAATTTTCATGGGTAAACCTCCGCTTGGGAAAATAATTTTCCAGATTTATCCTTGGAGGAAACAATTGGTTCATCCCCAATTGGCCAAGAAATAGCTAAATCTGGATCGTTCCATAAAATACATCGGTCATATTCTGGTGCGTAATAATCCGTAGTTTTATACAAGAAATCTGCATATTCTGATAGGACTAAAAAACCATGGGCAAAACCTGGTGGAATCCAAAGTTGATGCTTATTAGCTGATGATAAATACACACATACCCATTGAGAAAAGGTAGGGGAACTCTTCCTTAAATCAACAACAATATCAAAAACTTCACCAACTGCAACACGAACTAATTTTCCTTGCGGTTGCTGAATCTGATAGTGTAACCCTCGCAGCACATTTTTGCCAGAGCGAGAGTGATTATCCTGAACAAAGTGAGGAGATATTCCCGTTTTTTCTGTAAAGAGCTTTTCATTAAAACTCTCATAGAAAAAACCTCGCTCATCACCAAAAACCTGTGGTTCAATTAGTAGCACGTCTGGAATTTCTGTCTTGCTTACTTTCATAAAATTCTCTTGGGTTTATTTGATTGTTTAAATTTGATTGTTTAACAAACACTATTTAAAAGTAATTTCATCTTGTAAAATTCGTCGCAAATACATCCCATAACTACTTTTACCCATAGAATCTACTAAGAACTGGAGTTGGGGACGATCAATATATCCCTGATTGTAGGCAATTTCCTCAATGCAGGCAATTTTTACCCCCTGTCTTTCTTCTAAAGTATAAATGAAATTACTAGCTTTACGTAAGGAATCATGGGTACCCGTATCTAACCAAGCATATCCACGTCCCAAAATTTCCACCCTTAATTGCTCTTGTCGGAGATAGGTTAAATTGATATCTGTAATTTCTAATTCACCCCGCGCAGAAGGTTTTAAACTAGCAGCGATTTCTACCACTTGAGCATCATAAAAATAAATGCCAGGAACAGCATATTTTGATTTGGGAATTTTTGGTTTTTCTTCAATACTAATTGCCTTTCCTAAATGGTTAAATTCAATCACACCATAGTTTTCTGGTTGGGTGACTTTATAACCAAATACTAACCCTCCATGCTCTAGTTGCACAGCACGAGTTAAAATTTCTGTTAACCCATGTCCATAAAATATATTATCTCCTAAAATCAAACAAACGGGCTGGTTTTTGATGAAGTCCTTCCCCAAAATAAAAGCCTGGGCCAATCCTTCTGGTTTTGGTTGCTCCACATAACTAAACTTTAATCCCCATTGACTACCATCCTTCAACAGTTTTTCAAATAGTGGCAAGTCTCTGGGTGTAGAAATAATCAAAATTTCTTTGATTCCCGCTAACATTAGTACGGATAAAGGATAGTAAATCATGGGCTTGTCATAAACAGACATCAGCTGTTTACTAACTACCTGAGTCAGGGGATAAAGTCTTGTCCCTGAACCACCTGCTAGAATAATTCCTTTCATTGTTACCCCTTTAACTGTGATGTTTCACGAGATTCATAGTTCTGTTTGATCCAGTTTTGGTATGCTCCACTAAGGATAGATTCTACCCAGGCTGCATTATCTAGATACCAACGCACTGTTTTGATTAATCCACTCTCAAAGTTCTCTTTGGGTTGCCAACCTAATTCTTTGGCAATTTTACTACAATCAATCGCATACCGACGGTCATGACCAGGACGGTCTTTAATAAAGGTAATTAGGGATGAGTATTCACAGTTGGGTTTGGGCGCTAGTCTTTCCAAGATCTCACAAATCTTGTTCACAACTACTAAGTTCGTTTGTTCATTCATTCCCCCAATATTATAATTTTCACCAATTCTACCCTCTTGCAGAACTAGATAAATGGCATCACAGTGATCTGTGACATATAACCAATCCCGGATGTTTTGACCATCACCATATATGGGTAGGGGCTTACCATTTATAGCGTTGATAATCATTAAGGGAATCAGTTTTTCAGGAAATTGTAATGGTCCATAATTATTAGAACAATTGGTCGTTAAGGTCGGTAGTCCATAGGTATGATGGTAAGAACGAACAAGATGATCTGCGGATGCTTTAGATGCTGCATAGGGACTGTTAGGCGCATATTGGCTATCTTCTCGAAAAGCTGTATCTTCAGCATTTAAAGAACCATACACTTCATCTGTGGATATATGTAAAAATCGGAAGGATTCCTGTTTTTTAGATGACAGTTTTTGCCAGTAGGTTTTACTGGCTTCCAGAAGCTTAAAGGTTCCAACTACATTAGTTTCAATAAAATTCCCCGGACTAAAAATAGAACGATCAACATGTGTTTCTGCTGCAAAATTTATGACTGCATCTACTTCATACTCTTCTAATAGGTAACTCACTAGCTCAGAGTTACCAATATCTCCTTGAATGAATCTATAACCCTCTTGATATTTTTCATTCCGTTCTATCTCAGTCAGGTTTTGTAGGTTACTGGCATAAGTTAGCTTATCTAGATTAATTATGTTACCATAGCCTAACCTTCTAGCATGCAGGACAAAGTTAGACCCGATGAATCCCGCGCCACCGGTGACTAGTAAATTTGGTAGATCATTTCTCTGGTAGTTTGACATATTAAATGCAATTAGGACTGATTGAATTTCTATAGATAACCCGAGGTAACAAACCTTTAAGATTTATAACATTCTTGTGTATTTAACTACATGTAAGATTACTATCTAGTTTCTAGTGAGCAACCCAATTATATATGAGTAAGTTGAGAATTTCCAAGCAACATCTATGGTTAGAAAGGTTGATGGCAATCACTGCTACCCTTAATTTGGGTCTGGTGATGTTTGACTGGAGTTACGTACCTTGGCGAGATTTTTACTTTCGCAATTTGCCCCAACTTAGTCGTATTTATGATCCAATTAAAGGCATTGAACCCCATCGAGATACGGTGAACTATTTAAATAATATAGCCAGTTTACAAGTCCAGGTGAGTGAAAGTGGTTTAGGTTCCCCTGTTGTAAAAACTAAACTGGCAGAAATTCGCCGTATGAGCATGGATATGATTGATAGTAACCCCTTTGCGGGATCTGGGAAAAGTGGAACCCTAGAAAAAATTAAAAACCGCATGCGGGAAAGAGTAGGTCAGGAGTCATCAAAGAGCGCTTTTACAATTTTCTGGAGTCCGGAATATTTATCCCAGGGACGATGGGTAGAAGAAATTGAATTTTTTAATCGGCAAATTCTCCCTAGTATTGCTAGTAATTACTACCGGAGAATTGGCGAAAATGGGGAGTTGATCAATAATTTTTGGTTAGTTGATTTACCATTTGTAGCTGTATTTGGGTTGGAACTGTTATGGCGGAGTTTTTATATTAAGCGTCAAAACTCTCATCTTAGTTGGTTGGAGGCAATTTTATGGCGTTGGTATGATCTATTTCTGTTGTTTCCCTTTTGGCGCTGGCTACGTATTGTACCAGTCGTTGTACGTCTAGACCAATCAAATCTTATAAACTTATATTTAGTAAGAAAACAGATTCACCAGGGTATAGTCGCTAATTTTGCCGAAGAAATCACGGAAATTGTTGTGGTGCGGGTGATTAATCAAATTCAGTTCTCGATTCAACATAGTGATATTAGTCGTTGGTTCGACCCTAAACAAAATGAACGTGAGTATATAGATATTAATAACATTAATGAAATAGAGGCAATATCAGGAATATTAATACGTATTTTAATTGATACTGTTATGCCTAAGGTTCAACCGGAAATCAATGCCATTTTGAGTCGTAGTATGGAAGGGGCCTTAGAACAAGTCCCAATTTATCGCAACCTGTTACAGCTGCCAGGATTGAGCCAGGTACAAAATCAACTCAGTGGAGAGATAGCTGACCAAATTGGCAAAAATCTTTATTCAATAATGACTAAAGTCAGTAAAGATCCCCTAACCGCTCAACTTTTTAAGGACTTAATTGGTAAATTTACAACTACATTATCAGGAGAAATACAGGCAAAACACATACTAGTAGAACTCCAAAGTTTGCTAAATGACCTTTTAGAAGAGGTAAAAATAAACTATGTGCAGCGATTGTCCCAAGAAGACATAGAGCAAATTATAGAGCAGACGAGAAAAATGCGGTCTAAAGCAGTGTGAACAAAATCAGGCGATCGCAGAATTTTTCTTGCCAGTTAATTGGTAGCAGGGTGTCAACAGCAAAAAAATAGATTACACTAGCATAGAGAGACAAACCTAAAAAAGTTCGTCTCAGACTTCTGGGAAGATATCCCTATCGCCGGAAGTGGGTGGGTGCCCACTTTTTTTTATTCAATTATCGCATGACTCATCCCTTAGTTCCACAAATTATTGAATTAGCGACTCCACTAGCAGCAGAACTAGGACTGGAAGTTGTGGGCATGGTTTTTCATACAAACCAGCGTCCTCCCATTTTGCGTGTAGATATTCGCAATCCTCAACAAGATACTAGTCTAAACGATTGTGAAAAGATGAGCCGTGCTTTAGAAAGTTCCCTAGACGCAGCTGAGATTATTCCAGACACTTATGTTTTAGAAGTATCTAGCCCAGGGATTTCGAGGGAATTGGCAACTGACAGGGAATTTATTTCCTTTAAAGGATTTCCTGTAGTTGTATCTACCTGTGATCCCGATGATGGAGAAAAAGAATGGAGAGGTCAGTTGATTCGTCGAGATGAAACAAAAATTTACTTAAATCAAAAGGGTCGTGTAGTAGAAATTCTCAGATCCCTGGTTACCAAGGTGCAATTAGATGATCACCCCTAATGAAATTGAGATTTTTTTATGTGATTGAGAAAATATAGAGATATAGCGATCTAGAACGTCTATCCAGCAGTCACGCCATAAACCTGTTTTAAGCGTTCTTACCAAAGCTATAAAATTAGTCAACGATTTTCCTAAAAATTGGCAACATAAACAGTGCAAAATTGCAGCGTTTGCACGGATAAAAATTAAGGATTAAGGAGACTGCTTATGTCAATGGTTACTTTACCCGGATTAAAAGATTTAATTGAAAAAATTAGCCTAGAGCGAAATTTACCCCGTTTAGCAGTACAATCATCCATTAGGGAGGCACTACTTAAAGGTTATGAACGCTACCGCCGCGCCCAGAATTTAGAGCGCAGACAATTTGACGAAAATTATTTTGATAACTTTGAGGTAGAACTAGATATTGATGGGGAGGGATTTCGGGTTCTTTCCACCAAAACAATCGTAGAAGAAGTAACCAATGGTGATCATCAGATTTCCTTAGATGAAGTGCAACAGGTAGCGCCTGAGGCTCAATCTGGGGATTCAGTAGTCTTAGATGTGACACCAGATCAAGGGGAGTTTGGACGCATGGCAGCCATGCAAACCAAACAGGTTTTAGCACAGAAGTTGCGAGACCAACAGCGTCAAATGGTGCAGGAAGAATTTCAAGACTTAGAAGGTACGGTTTTACAAGCAAGAGTTTTAAGATTTGAAAGACAATCTGTAATATTAGCAGTTAGTAGTAGTTTTGGTCAGCCAGAGGTGGAGGCAGAACTACCAAAAAGGGAACAATTGCCAAATGATACTTATAGATCTAATGCAACATTTAAGGTATACTTAAAAAAAGTTTCTCAAGGACAACAAAGAGGGCCACAATTGCTAGTATCTCGTGCGGATGCAGGATTAGTAGTTTACTTATTCGCTAACGAGGTGCCAGAAATAGAGGATGAGGTAGTGCGAATAGTAGCAGTAGCTCGGGAGGCCAATCCTCCTTCCCGTTATGTTGGTCCGAGGACTAAAATAGCAGTAGATACTTTAGATCGGGATGTGGATCCGGTAGGGGCGTGCATTGGAGCTAGGGGATCAAGAATTCAAGTAGTGGTTAACGAATTGCGCGGTGAAAAAATAGATGTAATTCGCTGGTCACCGGATCCAGCCACCTATATTGCTAACGCGTTGAGTCCTGCTAGGGTAGATGAGGTACGCTTAATGGATCCTGAAAGTCGCCAGACCCACGTTTTAGTAGCTGAAGATCAGCTGAGTTTAGCCATTGGCAAAGAAGGTCAAAACGTGAGATTAGCTGCACGGTTAACCGGATGGAAAATAGATATTAAAGACCAGGCCAAATATGATTATGGAGCGGAGGATGCCAAATTTGCAGCAGTTAGAGCCAACTATCAGGAGGAGAGTAATCAACTGGATAATCAGTTTGAAGTTATGGAAGAGGAATATGAAGATGATCCAGACGCAGGGGAAGATGACTTTAACTCAATGGAGGAGGAAAATTAAAGGAAATAGCAAATGAAACCAAACTATCGGCGTTGCATTAGTTGTCGTCGGGTAGGAACAAAGACAGAGTTTTGGAGGATTGTTCGTCTGTTTCCATCTGGCAAGGTAGAATTGGATCAGGGCATGGGGCGTTCTGCTTATATTTGCCCTCAAGCCGACTGCCTGCATAAGGCACAGAGGAAAAATAAACTAGGGCGCTCCCTAAAGGGAACAGTTCCAGAAACAGTCTATGAAACATTGTGGCAAAGACTCGGTCAGGAAAATAACCACAACCAGGGTTGACCAAAGAAAATCCTGGTGCTAGTTATGATCCGATTATCATACCACAGATGTTATCCCCAAAAAGGGTAGCATTCAGTTGCTAGAATTATATGGAGCATTCGACATGGTGCGTGGAGACCCCGCGAAACCTGAACGCCCGGAAAACCGTAATAAGTTTTACTCGACTTTGTAGTGGAAAACTCAGAATCAGCAAAACCTAAACCTAAACCATGGCAACCTGGTAGCGTCAAAGCGCAGTTCGGCATCAAGGATGCCCAAGGAAATTTTTTATGAAAAAAAATTTTGCGGGATCCAGTCAACCATCATTACCGGTGGGGATGCCAGTATGAAACCGGAACATCTCTCTTTCCTAATTATTTGGAGGCACCGACAACATCACCAAGGGCAACCTAAAAAACAGTGATCAAAGGATGGAGATGTCGGAAACCAGGCAACCGTCCGTTAAAACTGTAAATTAAAGGGGAAAGAGTGGATGAACAACGGCAAAGTTAGAATCTACGAATTATCAAAGGAATTGAATTTGGATAACAAAGAGCTATTAGCAATTTGCGACCAGCTCAATATCGCGGTCAAAAGCCACAGCAGCACAATTTCTGAAACAGAAGCGACACAAATTCGCGAAGTGTCACAAAAGCTGACAGCAGCGAGAATGGCGCAAAAAAAAGAATTAGGTATAAATAACCATAAACCAAATTCCCAGAAACCTGGCTTCCGAAACCGATCTGCTGCACCTCGTCAACAACAAATTTTGGAGATTCGTAAACCCAAAATCTTGAGAAACACTACCTCCAGTGCCTTAGAGGCATCAGTTGCTACCAACGGACAGTTTGCTTCATCTGACAGTGTCAATATGACCGACCCATCGGTCACACTTCCATCACAACCACGAACTTTTGCTACATCAGCCTCACCCATGAAACCGACGGCACCAACTCGACCCATACCCAAGAATCAATCTGAAAACCCACATAAATCGGTGGTAGACACAGATCATAAGCCCCATGCTCCAGCGCCGGAAAAAATTAAGGGGGAAAAACCTGAAAAACCTCCTGCGCCCAAACCTAGAACGGAAAAGCCACAAAAACCCCAATTGGTCAGTCCCCCATCCAGACCAGCAGGGGAGAAAACTTCGGATACAGAACAACCCCTATCCACAGCGGAAAAACCCATCCTCAAACGGGAGCGTCAACAGCGTCGGGAGGAGGAACATGGCAAACCCAGAGCCACTAAGCCCCCGACAGACCAAGCGCCACCTCAAAAAACCGGTCGTCCTACCCCGCCCCCAATCAGAGCAGAGCATCGGGGGGCTAAACCGGGTGATATCCAACGCCCCACCAGACCAACAAGACCGTCGGAAACAGCAGGTGATACTTCACTAAAACCCATGGTGGGAGGAGGGAAGAAGGATCTGTTGGTGGAAGAGGTTATAGCACCACCGCTGCTGGATTTGAAACGTCCAACCCCGCCACGCAATGCTAAAACTGGTAAGAAGTGGCAAGAAGAGGAAGTAATTGACGAGCTGAAGGAAAAATCCAAGGTCGGTATTAAGAGCAAACGGGTTAAACCCATTTTGGAGGATGATTTTGAGGATGATGATCTAATGAATGAACAGGGGTTGGAAATTCCCGCCAGTGTTCAAGTTAGTTTATCTATAGCTCGTCCACCTAAACCGAAAGCACCCAAGGCTATCCAACAACCTGCTTTGGCGGTGGCTCCCCCAACAGGTCGCCATAAAAAACCCGGTGCTCAGCGTGACCAAAATCGTCGCCAACAAACAACGGAGGTTGAATTACAAGAACGACCCAACAAGCTAATTGTGACAGGACCAATGACAGTGCAAGAATTAGCAGAAGCCCTGCTAGTTGCTGATACGGAAATCGTCAAAATTCTGTTTATGAAGGCTATGGCGGTAAGTATCACCCAAAGTCTGGATATTCCTACTATTACCCTGGTGGCCAAAGAACTAGAGGTAGAAGTGGAAACGGCGGAACCGGAAGCTGAGGCCCGCAAGGTTACGGAAATGATTGACATTGAGGATCTAGACCATCTGATTCGTCGTCCTCCCGTAGTAACTATTATGGGTCATGTGGACCACGGGAAAACTACTCTCCTGGATTCTATCCGTAAAACTAAGGTGGCTGCTGGGGAAGCTGGTGGTATTACTCAGCACATTGGCGCTTACCATGTAGATGTGGAACATGAGGGGAAAACTCAACAAATCGTCTTCCTGGATACTCCCGGTCACGAAGCTTTTACTGCCATGCGAGCTAGGGGGGCGAGAGTAACAGATATTGCCATCTTAGTGGTAGCTGCTGATGATGGTGTGCGCCCTCAAACGATAGAGGCTATTAGTCACGCTCAAGCAGCTGGTGTACCTATTGTTGTAGCTATTAATAAGATTGATAAAGAGGGTGCCCAACCAGAAAGGGTTAAACAGGAATTGACTAATTATGGATTAACCGCAGAAGACTGGGGTGGAGAAACAATTATGGTTCCTGTTAGCGCTATTAAGGGTGAAAATCTGGATACCCTACTGGAAATGGTCTTATTGGTAGCAGAGGTGGCTGAACTTTCCGCTAATCCCAATCGCGCTGCTAAGGGAACGGTGATTGAAGCTCATTTGGATAAGGCTAAGGGAGCTGTGGCTACCTTGTTAATTCAAAATGGTAGTCTCCATGTGGGGGATATGTTAGTAGCAGGATCCGCATTCGGTAAGGTTCGAGCCATGGTTGATGACAGAGGTCGTAGGGTAGATGCTGCTACCCCCTCCTCCGCTGTGGAAGTCCTGGGCTTAAGCGATGTTCCTGCTGCAGGAGATGAGTTTGAAGTCTTTGAAAATGAGAAGGAAGCACGAGCGATCGCTGGTGAACGTGCAGATAAGCAACGTCAGTCTCGATTACTACAAGGTAGGGTTACTCTCACAACCCTATCTGCTCAAGCTCAAGAGGGCGAGTTGAAGGAACTGAACTTAATTCTCAAGGGGGATGTTCAGGGTTCTGTGGAAGCGATTATTGGCTCCCTCAAGCAAATACCTCAAAATGAAGTACAAATTCGTCTGTTGTTGGCTACAGCAGGGGAAATCACAGAAACTGATATTGACCTAGCTGCTGCTAGTAATGCAGTAATTATTGGTTTTAACACTACTTATGCTAGTGGTGCTAGACAGGCAGCTGACGAAGCAGGTGTGGATGTGAGGGAATACAATATCATCTACAAACTATTGGAAGATATCCAAGGTGCCCTAGAAGGTCTGCTAGAACCGGAGCTAGTTGAAGAACCCCTCGGACAAACGGAAGTGCGTGCTGTTTTCCCCGTGGGACGCGGTGCAGTTGCTGGTTGTTATGTTCAATCTGGAAAACTGGTGCGTAATTGTAAGGTGAGAATTCGTCGCCATAGTAAGGTCATCTATGAAGGAGTATTGGATTCTCTGAAACGCATGAAGGAAGACGTTCGGGAGGTGAACTCTGGCTACGAATGTGGTATTGGTATTGAAAAGTTTCATGATTGGATCGAGGGTGATATAATTGAAGCTTATCAAATGGTAACTAAACGTCGTACCCTCACCTTAACTAAGTAGGCGTTGTGGTTCTGGGATGCTGGGTTACAAAATGGTGCAACCTTTTTACAACCCGGCACTTACCTGCTTATTATTTCTAATGTTAAGTATCCGATATATTCTGGGTTTTAGTGATCCGTTACACAGAATTTAATGGAAGGAGAAGGTTATATTGAGAAAAGATTAAATAAAATTTTTGCCTCCATTACCTTTTGGTAATGCCATACCCGTTAAATCCTACTTCACCGTAGGTAGACTACAAAAAGCTAAACACAGTACATATAAGTTTTAGAAGAAGAGTGATAAACTATGATTCGTATTTCGGCACCTAAGAGTCCAGACCTTACTTATGACGACCAAGTTTGGCAAAACCTAAAATATGCCATCTCTACTACCTCTGGTTTTCAACGCTGGCAACTAGAAAGCAAATCAAAGCTAACAGGTTTACGATTAGAACAGCAAGTGCAAAAGTATTTAAGAGAGACCTTAGAAACCTTGGCCTATTAAAAGGGGATCCAGGTAGTGGATCTCCCTGGAGCAAAGCTTATAGAGGTGTGTTGCTATGGGTCCCTAACTATTGCTGCCACCCAAAATAAATAAACTGACTAAAGTACCACTATTCCATAGTCCATGGAGAAGCATAGGGGCCAAAAGATTACGAGACCGGGTATACACTACACCTAAAACTATACCCAAGGCGGTCAGTGGGAGCATTTCAGATAAACTCAGGTGAGCAATAGCAAATATAAAACTACTAACTACTATTGCCCACGAAACCGGTAGATGGGAAGTAAGGGATGGCAATAAGAACCCACGAAACAAAAATTCCTCAAACAAAGGTGCTGCGATCGCAGCGGTGAGGAAAAATATTCCTAAAGCTACACCATCCCTGTTTTCCAATGCCATTTGTAAGAGAGGATTACTTCCACCTTCTCCCTTCCATAAAATTTGATTTATCAGTGATACTATGATCACGATGGGAACTGCTGCACAGTACCCACCTATTCCCCACAACAACCAATTATCGAACAACCGGAACTTAAACCATTCTTCTGGTAAGGGTAAATAACGCTTAATGGAAATATATAAAACTGACAGTGCACCAAAGGATACTAATATGTAACTAATCAAAACAGAAAAAGCCTGAATTTGCAGGTTTTCTGAATAGGGAGAAATAGGTAGTAGTTGGAGTATTGTGGGTACAAATACTTGTCCCATGAGGAAAAATCCCACGATAAACACTTGAAGGACTATTTCCAAATTCCAGGGGGTTAACCATACCCTTTGGGCATTTTGAGCTAGGATAGATTCCCTACCCTTGATGAGACGCTGAATCATCAGGGATATCAGTAGTATAACACCAATCAAAGATATGGATCCAGGAACCACAGTGATTATAGCTAGTTTAAATATTGCTTGCTTCGCGACTTCTTCCTGTGCAGCTTGAAGATCTGTCAAAGCATCAAGACGTTGCTGAACTTCATATAATTGGGTTAAGGCAGTATAGCGAAACCAACCTGCCAAATTTTTTTGGATTAGGGGTTGAGCATTGGGGAGTAATCGAGGAGGGGTATTCCATATTCCAATAAGCACTTGAGCGGTTTTGGTAATTTCTGTTCTTTCGCTAGGTTGGATTTGATTCCAAGTGCTGATAGCAGTTTTAATATTGCTCTGTTTTGCTTGTAATATTCCCAGTTGTAGGTCTAATTCGTCCCGCAACCTAAATAATTCTTCTAGTCTAGTTTTTGAGATCTCTTGAACAGAATTTGTAACTGTTTCAGCTTTATCTATACTTTTTTGTACAGAGTTTCGTGTTTCTTCATATTGGTTATTTGCATTTTGTATAGCACCATCGCCCACTATTGCTTGCAGAATCTCGGATAATTGGTTATCATTACTATTGTATGCTTCCCAGGTTTGGGCTTGCAGAACAATATTGGTTTGGTATAGTTCTAAAATACTTTGGAATTGGGGTTTTTGCCAACTAGCAAATAGGGATAAGCCCAATAAAACCAGTGATAATAGGGTGATACCAGTCAAAAAAAATCTTTTGGTCATCTATATCCTCAATTTGACATTTCCCATATTTTGGACAATAACTGGTCGGGGTGAAAAAAACCAGAGTAGTTTAGATAGCTTAACAAATTCCTAGACATTGCTCAACAAAAGTTCACCACAGATAAATTACAGCATATTTGATTGTATCTTAACTAGTCATTTTCCACTTTCCATTCTTCCATGGGAATTTCTGCTGCTTGAATGGCTTTCACGCAAAAAGAATAAATATCTTTAGCGGATAAATTTACCTCAATAAATAATCCGCATTCTAACTTTCTAGATTCACGAAAATATTTCTCATCTTTGCCAATAAAACGAGGAAATTGCTCGGTGATTTTTTCCAACTTGTCCGGTTCTAAATCTGCTATCACATTTAGAGTTTTTTGCAAAACATCTCGCCAACTTCTTACACTATATGTCTCAAAGAATGTAAGTTTTCTTGGAGTTGTGAAAGTTATTTGGTTGTGAGACTGATTAGATGAGTTCGCATAATCTTGATTACCAAAGTAAGGCCAAATTTCCAGAACCTTATCCACCAAATATGAGCTACGCTTTTCTATATCCTCTCGTTTCCAACTTTCCTGTTTGTCAAAATACTTATTGATCTCTAAATGGCTTCTTTTCAATGTTTCTTTCTTTTCAAAAAAGTTATTGTTAGATAACTGACCATTATAAGCAATGAGAGTAAGATTTCCCAAAGAGTGAATTAACAAATTATGAGTTGTTCCATAATCTTCACCCAGGTGTTTTTCCCACCATGTACTCAATTTCTGTGGCATAATATGTTCGATAAAAAGACTCTCAAAAGATAACTGTTCTTTACGACCAAAAGACTCTTCAATAGATTCCAAAATTAACTTTCCTTTTTCAGATCGCCCTTGTCTACCATATAATTGCACCTCTGATAAACAGGTTTTAAACTTTTCGTCTACCGGGTATTCATGTTTTTGTAAATCAAGTTTTAGTGTTTCAACAAAACTAGTATTATTGAGATTACTATTTTTGCTAACTTGCTTGTAAAGTCCAGCAAATATTTTATTTAATCCCCTTGTTTGAATATTACAAACAAAACGACGAATGACAAAATTTTCCAAAATATCAAAGACTGAGATCAAATCCTGCTTTGATAGTTTATTATTTTGATAATCGTCATAACAATTGAGCAGAAACGGATAAACAGTAGCTACTTCTAGTCTTTTAATTCTATTTAAGTAACGACTAACAATTAGATCTTCTTCTTTGTGGGGGTCTAAAAATTTTGTATAGTATTGAGAAAATTTATACAAATCCTTTAGAATAGCAAGTGCATCGTTTCTGATTTTTTCCTTGATTGCAAAATAAATTTGATCTTTCTTGATTTCGTCCCCACTTTTAGTTAAATAATGTCTAATGAATTCCGTTAAGTTATCATCTAAATTTTCCTGCATTTTTAACCAATATTCCTCATAAGCTTGTTCCTGTTCATCTGGAGAAATGCTTAAGAAAAAATAGTTGCGAACTAAATCAGCCTGGGTCAAAGATTGACCCTTGTAATTAAGGCTTTCAAAAACTAAATAGGGATTATCATCTGTACTTAAAACAATGTTTACAACACACAAGTGATTAGAAATAACCTTCTTGATTCTGTCAATCTGTAAATCCGTTCGCCTAATTTTCTTCTCAAAAAACGTATAGCATTGACCTATTTTCGCGTTAGAGTCCGGATTATATTTATTCTCAATTAAACCGTAAAATGCTTCCCTGTCGGTTTGTGCAGGTTGCAGTTTATAAACTTCTGTTCCCTCTTGATATTGATTAATCAAAAACTTGTTGTGTAACTCATCTGACAGTTGTGAACCTTTATTTTTTTCCTTTGCTTTGTTTCTTAAAACACAAATAAGAATAAAAATAGTAGTCAATCGTTGCTGTCCATCTATCAGTATATATTTATCTACTCCTCCTGTGATATCTGATTCTGGTATGCTAACCATAGGACCCATAAAATGGGGATGAGGGTTTTCCATCCAACATAGCTCTTCAATATCACTCCACAATACTTCCCATTGCTGCTTATCCCAACTATATTGTCTTTGAAATAAGGGAATAATAAATTGCTTATCTCCCTGAATTATCTCTCTTAGGTTACTTTCTGAGGCTTTCATTAGTACGTATATCCTTTTATAGTCAAATACACTTCCATAATTATAACATTATTCCGTATAAAAAACAGAACATTGTTCTATAACCATCTGTTTACTACTAACTTAGCTGGTAAAAGGCCCATAGTCTAGTGAAAATAGGGGAGTGGAATAGCTAAGTAGTTGTGCAAAATAAATTGCAGCAACACTGGACGATCTCTCATAGGGACGCAATCAATCGCTCTTTTCATTTAAAATAAATTCATATACACCCTAATTGTTGCAACGCGTGTAGGTTGGGTTGATAAAACCCAACCTACACGCGTACCTATAGCAATTGGATAATTTGTGCCATCAAAAAAGATACAGTAACACGCCTGGGAGTGTCAAGCTACACCAAAATTACGCCACAATTTTTACCGATTTGATGCCCGTACTGCTGAGACTAAATATTTAAATCACTGGACATTTTAAGATAATTTTTGAATTATCTGCTATACTAGCAACATAAGCCAAAAAATCCAACTACCTTACATCCTAGGGAGTGCTTCGCAATCGATGGAATGGCTAAATATAATTCTGAATTGTGTCCTAGACCCAGGATCTTGTAGGTTGAACAACCCCACGGGTTACCCTACCGCTAACCTATCCTATAAATAATCGTGCCTCCCTACTTAGTCTAATAGCAACAGCTCTATTAATCCACAAAAGAAGTATGAAACTAGAAACTATTACACAAGAAATCAAAATAGTTACAGTCCACTATACACCAGAAGAATATTTAGAACTGGAGGAAAAATCTGATTGTAAAAATGAATATAGAAATGGAGAAATTATAAATATGGCTGGTGGAACAACAAATCATAACAAACTAGCAGGTAACTTTTATTTCCATCTTAATTTAGCACTAAATGACTTAAACTATGAAGTTTATATTAGTGATGTCAAACTGTGGATACCAAAATATCGCCAATTTACTTATCCCGACCTGATGGTAATTGAGAGTGAACCTATTTATTATGGAAATAACACCACCATAATTACCAATCCCTTATTAATAACTGAGGTTTTATCCAAATCCACAAAAGATTATGATCAGGGAGATAAATTTCTTTATTATCGTTCAATTCCCCAATTTAAAGAATATATTTTAATTGATCAGACTAGGCATTATGTAATGCAATACGTAAAAAATAATGAAAATCAGTGGTTTTTGACTGAATATGAAACGGAAGATGCGGTTTTAAATGTAGCATCAATTAAGCTAAAATTACCATTGAAGGAATTGTATAAGAAGGTTAACTTGTTAACAACAGTAGAATAAGCTGTGTCGCGCAGCCTAATATAGTCTAGCAAAAATACGGAGTAATAATTGAAATGACAATAAAATTGCCCAAAATTGATTTTACCATATTATGGAGAAAATTACCCATACTAATTGCTACAGCTCTAATCACAATGTTCCTAGCCATTGGTATATCAAACTGGACAGTAGGTCAGTCAACTACCAACCTATTGGTGTCCGCTGCTGGAAGTTTGCAAGATGTATTAAACGAACTTAAACCCATATACCAAAAAGAGCAAAAGAATGTGAACATTAGCTTCAACTTTGCTGCTTCCGGACCATTACAACAACAAATAGAACAGGGAGCATCCGTGGATATTTTTATATCTGCTGCTAAAAAACAAGTAGATGCTTTAGAAAAAAAGAACCTCTTACTTCCTGAGAGTAGAGTGATCATAGCTAAAAACCGTCTAGTCTTGATTACACCAAAGAATAGTTCTGGTGTCAATAGTTTTTACAGTCTTCAAGATGAAAAAGTAAAAAGGATTGCTATTGGTGAACCTAGGAGCGTACCTGCTGGACAATATGCAAAACAAGTTTTAGAGCAGTTGAAAATCTGGTCAAATATAAAATCAAAACTGGTTTATGGCAACAATGTACGTCAGGTTTTAGCTGCTGTAGAAAGTGGTAATGCTGATGCGGGATTGGTATATGCAACCGATGCAAAAATTTCTGGACAGGTAAAAGTGGTGGTTGTAGCTGATGAAAAATTTCATTCTCCCATCATCTATCCGTTAGCAATAATTAGGGGAAGTAAAAATGTTGATGCTGCCAAAAATTTCTCTAAATTTTTAGTGAGTAATCTGTCAAAAACTGTTTTTAAAAAATATGGTTTTATTGTACCTTAGGTAAAAAGAAAAACCCCAAAGTAAACCAGAACGCCTAACTAACTTTGACTGACGTTCTGGCTAAAACTACAAAATCAATAATCTAACAATTACTTGCCATTACTTCCATAAGAGGTGTAATAAACCTGGCCACCTTGATCGGGAACAAAATGACAAACTTTGGCAGAATGTAATAATGCTTTCCAAATAGGAACCTGAGATTGGTGATAGTATTCACCTAAAATTGGTTTAATCGCTTTTGTTGCCTTCAATAAATTATAATGAGGCATATTCAAAAAGATATGATGGGCAACATGGGTGCCAATATCATGGTGAATGTGGTTGAAAATTCCATAGTCCCTATCAATAGTGGAAATTGCACCCTTTAGGAAATTCCAATTCTCACCACGATACCAGGGTAAGTCCTGTTCAGTATGATGTAAATAGGTGACTAAATCCAACCAAATTACAAATACAATATAAGGAGCAGCATAGTATTTCAATAACCACAACCAACCCCATTGATAGGTCAAGAAACCCAATAAAGTTACCATAGCAATCCATAAGGTAGTGCTGGTAATAATGTCTCCCTTTTCGGAAGGTTTAAACAAACTACTTTGAGGATTGAAGTGGGAACCACTTTTTCCGGGGGTACGTTGGAATAAATAAATAGGATAGGCTAGTGGTAAAAACAGATAGTAGCGAATTAACTTTTGTAAAAAAGGTAATTTTTGATAACTAGACTCATTCAACGGATACCAACTCTCGTCATTTTCCAAGCTACCGGTGTTTTTATGATGAGTTCGGTGACTAATTCTCCAACCATGATAGGGTACGAGAATGGGAATATGAGAAAGATGACCTACCAAATCATTTAGCCATTTATACTTGGAAAAAGATTGGTGTCCACAATCATGACCAACAACAAATAAGGCCCAAAACATTGTGCCTTGCATTATCCAGAAAACCGGCCAAAAATACCAGGAGTCTAGATAACTTGCTAGCGCATATAACCCGATGATAATCGCAATATCACGAAAAAAATAATACAGTGATTTAAGTACACTGGGTTGAAAACATTCGGGGGGAATGGCAGCTTTTAAATCTTGAAGAGTAAATGGCAACTTGTCTTCACTTTGAGAAGATTCAATGTCAAGATTTTGGTTTGATTGAACAGTTTTTAATTGCACTGGATTTTTTCTTCTTAAATGAAGGTCACAATTGGATATTTGACAGGCAAAACGCCTGTCCTGAAACTCATTTGGGGGTTATTTGCGAGTGGGTTGTTTTTGGGCGTAATACTCGTCAAAGGTGATGTAACCAATGTCCGTTTGATAAAGTTGACACTCGTTAGTAATTTTCTTCATTAAATTCCAGGAAAACTTACATTCTTTATGAAGAAATGGTCGCCAATTTTGCTTGATGCTTTTGTAAGCTGACCGTAGATTATAGGAAGGAATTGCCGTAGAAATATGATGGGGAACATGAACATTGATATCATGACAGAGTATCTCTACCCAGCGAGGATAATCACAGTGAATTGTCCCAAACAATTGGGCTAAGGCCTCATTCCATTTATCTGCTGTTTTAAAGGGAACATCTGCGGTTGTATGGTGAACAATGGTAAATGTGCTCATCCAAAAATGATAAACCATCCAGGGGATAAACCAAAACTTAATAAAGCCCCATAACCCAGTAGTGAATATCAATGTTGGGAAAACTATGATGGCAAAAGCTATCACCACACCTACAGATAACTTGACACTAGCTCGGTCTTTTCTCTGGAATTTACCAGGGTTAAAATGAACTACTGCCCAGTGCCCAATAGAACCTATCCACCACAGGCGCTTGCGTATGAATAATTCAAATGCGGACTGTCGGACTTTCCCCCAATTTGCAAAAACTTCTACTCTTATGGGATGCCACGCATTGTCTTCTTCCAGTTTATTGGTATGTTTATGGTGGTAATTATGTTTAATTCTCCAACTGTGAAACGGATAAATTAAAGGCATCATGAACAGGTGCCCAACCAAGTCATTTACCCAACGACGGTTAGCAAAGGAACGATGTCCACAGTCATGACCTATAACAAAAAACCCTGTTAAAGCAGTCCCCGTGAAAATCCATGCTATGGGTAAAAGAAACCAGGGAGAAATTGCCAGAAAATAATAGCCTAACCCAACTGTGGTTAAACTGATGATGGCCGTAGTCCATGCTTTACGTCTATTCTTCTGAAAACATTCCTTGGGTAGACTTTTGATAATGTGTTTGAATTTGACCTCGTCCTCACCCAGGGTGGGATAAACGATATTTTCCTGGTCTTTAATAAGTGATGTAGTCATGAACACCTGAGAAACAACCAATGTAAATACGCTGGCAAAATTATTTTACAGCAGATAAGTTAATTTTTGCCACTTTAAGTAATTATATTATAGCCATACCAAATAAATTAATTTTCGTTTTCTAATTTTCCCTCGACGACAATTCTCAACGGGAAATTCTCAAATTTAAAATCCCAAAAATCCCAAATCTGAAATTTCTGATAACCCAGCTAAAATCCAAATTTACTAACAAAAAGCCAATAGTTTCATGACCTCAAAACTATTGACATGAGACCTAAATTATGGTTCAAGTAGGGAGGCAAAATTATTTGTAGGATGGTTCGAGGGACGAGACCCATGCGGGCGTTGGGTTTCATACTTCAACCCAACCTACGTTGATCTTATGTTTAATTCCACCCACCCACTTACGCTTTTCTCGGCGCTAGTTTAATATTTGTAGCTAGACCCAGAACTTGTAGCAGTTGAATGGTCATCCACGTTAGGTCAATTTCCCACCATTCCAATCCATGACGAGCTGAATACTGAAAGGCATGGTGATTATTATGCCACCCTTCACCAAAAACTAGAACCGCCACCCACCAGCAGTTAGTCGACCTATCTCCGGATTCAGGATAAGTACGATATCCAAATTTATGGGTAGCACTATTAACTAGCCATGTACAGTGATAAACCCAAACTATGCGAGCAAAAATGCCCCAAACTACAAAAGACCATCCGCCTAACATTAATAGGAACAGACCTAGGAAGAGCTGGATAGGAATGAAATATTTTTGCAAGAACTGATAAACTCTGTCCTCCGCAATATCTTTTGTAAAGCGGGGAATTTGAGCATGTGCGGGAGAATGGAAAATTAACCAACCAATATGACTCCACCAGAAACCTTTGTTGGAATCATGAGGATCTTCTTGGGTGTCAGAGTGTAAATGATGAATACGATGTGTTCCTACCCACTCAATAGGACCTCCTTGGCAAGCAAGAGTACCACACAAGGCTAAAAAATACTCTAACCATTTTGGACTTTGAAAACTACGATGGGTAATCAGACGGTGAAAACCCAGGGTAATCCCCAAACCACCAGTAACCCAGTAGAGTAATAATGCCACACCAACTGCTGTCCAGCTAAAGTTACCGGGAATAAAAGCAAATAGGGCACCGATGTGCAGGAAGATGAAAAACAGGGTGTTCACCCAGTTGATTTGATGTTTAGTTGAAGTAGCAATTGTCATGCAGTAACCTTGATAGGAATTGTCCAGACTAATATGCCCGATTGAAGAATCTGCATATTCTTAAATGTTTTTTTGAATGAGGAAACAATGAACAACTTAGAACAGCTGCGAGCAGCAGAACGGGTACTATTAGAAATTTTTTATGGTATTGACGCTCAGGTCAAGCATAATCTTCAAAGAGTCTTGAACGCCTTTCGTGATCATCATCTGGGATCACACCATTTCGCAGGCGTGAGCGGGTATGGACACGATGATTTAGGAAGGGATACATTGGATCAAGTCTTTGCTCAGGTCATGGGAGCTGAGTCAGCTTTGGTGAGAGTACAGATTGTGTCAGGTACTCACGCGATCGCCTGTGCGCTTTATGGGGTACTCCGTCCTGGGGATGAGATGTTGGCAGTGGTTGGTTCTCCCTACGATACACTGGAGGAGGTCATTGGTTTGCGAGGGCAAAATCAAGGCTCCCTGATTGATTTTGGCATAAAATATCGCCAACTGGAACTAACAGACCAGGGAAAAATAAATTGGCAGAAATTAAGCACTGCCATCCAGCAAAACACCCGGTTAGTCTTGATTCAAAGATCCTGTGGATATTCCTGGCGTTCTAGTCTTTCTATTGATGAAATAAAAAGGGTAGTTGAGATAGTTAAACAACAAAACCCCCGGACAATCTGTTTTGTAGATAACTGTTACGGCGAATTTATTGATACTAGGGAACCCACCCATGTAGGGGTGGATCTCATGGCTGGGTCACTCATCAAAAATCCCGGTGGCACAATTGTTACAGCAGGAGGTTACATAGCGGGCAAAGCTGATCTGGTGGAAGCAGCAGCTTGTAGACTGACTGCTCCTGGTATTGGTAGTGCGGGAGGAGCAACTTTCGATCAAAATCGGTTATTATTCCAGGGATTATTTTTAGCACCTCAAATGGTGGGGGAAGCCATGAAGGGAACATATCTTACTGGTTACGTATTTGATAAACTAGGATATCCTGTTAATCCCCCACCCCTAGCACCCCGGGGAGATGTGATTCAAGCTGTTAAACTGGGTTCGGCCAAAAAACTCCTTGCCTTTTGTAAGGCCATTCAACAGTCTTCTCCTGTTGGTTCCTATTTGGATCCGGTTCCCGATGCTATGCCAGGTTATGAAAGTCAGGTGGTTATGGCGGGGGGAACTTTCATTGAGGGCAGCACTCTGGAGTTATCTGCTGATGGTCCGTTAAGGGAGCCTTATATTGTATATTGCCAAGGTGGTACTCATTGGACTCATGTTTCATTAGCTCTACAAGCAGCTATGGAAGCAGTAGGAGAATTTTAGTCAGTTTCTGGTAAATTATACTGGGCTACAATCCGCTTAGCAAACTCGGGGACGTGGGCTTCTAGTTTTTGAGGATGATGGCGCTTGACGTATAAATAATTTCTGGCAAAGTGAGAATCTATGGAAAACTTTCCGTATTCTAAACCTTTGGGCCCAATTCTATCTATCACGATTCCCATTAATTGGGCTACCCACATCGGCAATGTCACTGCCTCATCGTAGGCTTTTATTCCCTGCTGTACAGCAGGTTGACGGTTACCTTGAGACATGACTGGTTGAATTTCTAGTTGTTCCTTCACCAGATCTAACATTTGCTTGCCTGTATCATTTCTAACAACTATCCATTGCCAGGGATAGGGTGCACCCATATACCCCACCACTAGATCTGCTAGGGAGTTAACATAATCAAAGCAACTCATACAGGACGGGGCAAATATATCCTTGAGGATGTTGGTTTTTAAACCGAAGAAGGGCACTTTTTCTTCCGACCCGTCTTCATGTTTAAAATGTACACGAAAGTCCTGCATAAACTCGTAACTAACAACCGTTCCAGGAGAACGACTAGTAGTTTCTAAAAATTTTTGCAGTCCGGCTCTAGTAACATTATCCACACACGGTGTACCCAGAACATAGAGTTTTTCCAGTCCCAGTTGTTTTTCTACTGCACGCAAGGCTTGAATTTGACAACCTACTCCAATAACCAATAGCTTTTTCATCCCTGATTGCTCAATTTCCTCTAAAACCGAGAGATTGGGTGAAAGGGTAGGTTTATTGACCTTAGCAGCTAGTATGGCTTCAGGAGTGCGCGCAATAATGGGCATGGGTTGAAAGCGATCTTCTTGGCTATTCTGCACGCAGACAACCCCTTCTACTAAACCACGATTTAACATTTCTATAGCTATGGTACTCACAATTCCTGTCCATTGGGCACCAACGATAGGTAATTGTTTCCGAGCTGCCATCATCTCTTGATGTACACCAAAGTAAAGCTCATTTTCTTTATCTAGATCTCGACAACGCTGATGAGTATTTACTTCTAACTCCTCTATTCTTTGAGTTATAAAAGCACAAGCTTCTTTAACGTAGTGGATATAGTAAGTGTCACACAGTCCACATTCGCTACAAAGTTCCTTAGCTGGACGACGACTACCAGGTTTCAGTGCTTTTGACTTTTTGTGCTTATTAGAGTTTATATTAGTCATAACTTTTACTTATTAATTACATTAATTACTAGATATGAAAAAGGGGTTCACCCGGTAGATGTTCCCCTTTTGAGTTTACCAACATGGCAAAATTTAGGCTTTCACTGCTAATTTTGCTTCCTTAGCTGTCAAAATTTCGTAAACAGAGCGCATTTTTAACCCGGTTAAGACTTGGAATAAACCAGTGCCATTATTAGAACCAGGATATTCACGATGCTGCAACAACAAGTGGGTCATTTCACCAATGTATTTAGTGGATGTATTGCTCAGATGTTTTTCCACATAGATTACTTCATCTAAATTATCAAACTGGCCATCTACTTCCAAAACAGAAACATAGCGACCATAATAAACATCAGAACCGTAGTACATTTGCATGCCAGGATAGGAACAGGTTAACTTCCTTCCACAAGGAGTCCATTGGATGGTTGAACCTTCATCAAATAGGTAAACCGGTGCAAATCCCTCTTTACCCTCTTTTTGCAGCATTCTTACCCGCAGAACCTTGCGCTCAGTGTCGTTTTTGATTAAGTTTGTAGGCAACACCTGTAAAACTACATCGGCAAATTCTCTTTGAGGCTCAATGAACTTATCAAAGTCGGGCTTGCGAGAGTTAATTTGAGCTAAAACATCTTCATATCTATGACCACGCTCTGCCATGTCTCTCTGAATCTTCCAGGCAATTTTTACCTCATCGCTGATATCAAAATAAACACTGAAATCTAAAAGGGAGCGCACTCTTTCATCATATAAAGGATGCAAACCTTCAACCACAATAATGTGATTAGGTTTAATTCGTTCCGGCGGATCAATCATGCCGGTCTCATGGTTGTAAATTGGTTTATCAACAGCATAGCCTTCTTTCAGAGCTTTAATTTGCTCGTACATGAGATCGAAGTTATTAGCTCTAGGATCTAAGGCAGTAATACCAGTTTCTTTACGTTGTTTGCGGTCTAAGCAGTGATAGTCATCTAAACAGATCACTGTCATAAAATCTTCACCGAACAGGTCAATCAAACGGCGCAAAAACGTAGATTTGCCGCATCCTGAGTCCCCTGCTACTCCAATTAATACTACCCTTTCCGGTTTACCTGTCATAAATCTCCTCTCAATACTAATTGAAATGACTAAACAAAATATTTTTTCTCACAACAGATTTTTGCAGTTAGGAGTTTGTTTACCTGGGAGGTAATATCACTACCGTCACAAAAAAAGCATATCAGACTATTGATCCACCCCCCGCGATAAACAAAAAAATGAAAAAAACCTATTTTGTAATCAAATTGGCTGTTAAAGTTGCTAAATCAGTGTACTAATCATATTTGAACATATATCTGGTACTTCTTGGCAAACATTTTAGTCATGGGGATCGCCAGATGGCTAGAGCTATACAATAGCCGAAATTTACTAAAAAATAACAACTAAGAAGATTTAATTAAATTGCTTTACGACTAACATTCTTTCAAGGACACATCATCTATCTTAAAAGATACGCTGGTATGTTCTTTAACTTCTTGGTTCACCTTAACCGATACCTCTTATTGTAGCATTGTGTCAGTTAGCAGTTATTAGTTACTAAGCACAGCAATACACAAACTGGCAAATTTAACAATTATCTAGTTTATGTATTATTAAGCGACAGTAAAAAAACTAATAGCTGATAACCGTTAATGATGTGGTTTTCCCAGACAGTCAGTTTTGTGCAACGAAAATCCGGTAAACTGAAAGCTGATAATGTGATGGGAATTATTTTTGATAAACGGTTAGTGAATATTGGAGTGGTAGAACGAATGAACAATCAAGGTCCTGTTGAGGGTGCTGCCAATATGGAATCAGGTAGCCGTGTCTTCGTATACGAAGTGGTGGGTCTGCGTCAGAACCAGGAATCTGACCAAACGAACTACCCAATTCGCAAAAGTGGCAGTGTATTCATCAGAGTACCTTACAACCGCATGAATCAAGAAATGCGAAGAATTACACGTCTGGGTGGCAAAATTGTTAGTATTTACCCGGTATCGGTTTTAGAGCAGGGTGCTAATCGAACTCTTCTCACCAATACTGAGATTGATCTCAGCAACCCAGCACCCGTAGGTGTTGAGACAAAACAGAACACAATACCAGCTACTAGTAGCGAAGCTCAAGGTTTTGCTAAACCACCAGCTAAGGATAAAAAAGGCGACACCATGACCCAAGCGAAAACTAAACACGCTGATGTTCCCGTGAACACTTATCGTCCTAACGCTCCCTTTATTGGCAAGTGTATTTCCAATGAAACCTTAGTTAAAGAAGGCGGAATAGGTAAGGTTCAACATCTTAAATTTGACCTTTCTGGTAGCCAACTCAAGTATATAGAAGGTCAAAGTATCGGTATTATCCCCCCCGGTGTTGACAAAAACGGTAAGCCAGAAAAACTCAGACTCTATTCAATCGCTTCTACACGTCACGGTGATAATGTGGATGACACAACAATATCACTCTGTGTGCGTCAACTGGAATATAAACACCCGCAAACTGGAGAAACAGTATATGGTGTTTGCTCTACCTATCTAACTGACCTTAAACCAGGTGATGATGTAAAAATTACCGGTCCCGTAGGTAAGGAAATGTTGCTACCTGATAACACTGATGCTAATGTAATTATGTTGGCAACGGGTACGGGTATTGCTCCTATGCGAGCCTATTTATGGCGGATGTTCAAGGATGCAGAAAGATCTGTTAACTCACAATACCAGTTTAACGGATTTGCTTGGCTATTGTTCGGTGTACCCACTACTCCTAATATTTTATATAAGGAGGAACTGGAAGAAATGCAAGCTCAATATCCCAATAACTTCCGTCTTACCTATGCTATCAGTCGGGAACAAAACAATCCTGAAGGTGGTAGGATGTATATCCAAGACCGTGTAGCAGAAAACGCTAATGAACTGTGGCAACTGATCAAGAACCCCAAAACTCATACGTATATTTGCGGGTTGCGTGGTATGGAAGATGGCATTGATGCTGCTTTGTCTAAAGCCGCTGCTCAAGAGGGTGTCACTTGGAGTGATTATCAAAAGGCAATCAAAAAAGAAGGACGTTGGCATGTAGAAACCTATTAATCTACTCTTGACTTTGTTTCTCAATTTTTGTCTGCAAGTTTGTAGGTGGGGTTCCATCCCACCTACAATTGTTTTATGTGTGTTTTGTATATAATAGGATGCCAAATCCGTGGGTGTAAAATTAGGAATCTTAGGATTGGGTACGGTGGGAACTGGAACTGTACAACTGTTACAGGACTTGCAAGGTCGTCACCCACTGTTACAGGAAGTGGAAATATGTCGTATAGGTGTGCGATCGCCAGACAAATCACGCCCAGTGACCTTACCCCAAGAAATCCTCAGTGGGGATTTATCAGCTATTGTCAATGACCCTCAGATAGATATCATTGTTGAGCTGATGGGTGGATTGGAACCCGCGCGATCGCTTATTCTGGAGGCTATTAAAAATGGTAAACATGTAGTAACAGCAAACAAAGCTGTTATTTCACGATTTGGAGAAGAAATATTTAATGCTGCCAATGCTGCTGGTGTATATGTTATGTTTGAAGCTGCTGTAGCTGGTGGCATTCCCGTAATTAAAACCTTAAAGCAGTCTTTAAGTGTTAACAAGGTTCATAGTATTATTGGTATTGTGAATGGCACTACCAATTACATTCTCACGAGGATGCAGACGGAAGGGAGTGAACTAGAAGAAGTCCTAGCTGATGCACAAAAACTGGGATATGCGGAAGCGGATCCAACTGCTGACATTGATGGTTTAGACGCTGGGGATAAGATTGCTATTTTAGCTTCATTGGGGTTTGGAGAGAGAATTAACTTACAAGATGTTTATTGTGAAGGGATTCGTCAAGTCACGAAAACAGACATTATCTACGCTGGCAAATTAGGATTTGTGATTAAACTGCTAGCCATTGCCAAAAATCAAACAGATGACAAATCCCAGTTGTCAGTGAGAGTTCACCCTACCCTAGTTTCTCAAACCCACCCCCTAGCTAGTATCAATGGTGTTTACAATGCGATTTTAGTGGAGGGGGAACCCATAGGTCAAGTGATGTTTTTCGGTCCGGGAGCGGGTGCTGGTCCGACGGGGAGTGCAGTTTGTTCAGATATCTTAAATCTAGTAGCAACAATCAAGACTAATACTGCTCAAGCTAATCCACTCTTATCCTGTAGACATAAGGAGTATTGTCACATAGCCCCCATATCCCAACTAGTTACCCGGTTTTATGCTCGATTTCTGACTAAAGACCACCCAGGGGTCATTGGTAAATTGGGGACTTGCTTTGGTAAATACCAAGTAAGTTTAGAATCTGTGGTGCAAACTGGTTTTCAGGGGGAAATGGCAGAAATTGTTGTTGTTACCCACGATGTCAAAGAAGGGGATTTCAGACAATCCTTAGAGGAAATCCACACCATGGAAGCCATAGATAGCATCCCTAGCATTTTACGGGTGCTTTAGCCTAGGTCTTAAAAATCTATATTAAACCGACCAAACTTAGGGACTTGACATTTATTATGTAGAAGTGGTACTTAATGATAAGCTCATATACCACTCCTACATACCCAGCTACTGTTATATGGGCTTTTGCAATACTTTGCCGCAAAACTTCTAATGCAATTTGTGCAGCAAGCATTCAAATGCGTTTTCTAATGGTTAGTCTTGCCCAAAAACTTGTGATTTTAAAGTGTCAATTTCACTTGTGAGTTCCTCTCTGGTAGAAGCTTTGAGTAAATAGCGATACACAAACCAACCAGAGTAGCCAATGCCAATTAGCTCAAAAGTGGGAGCTACCAAAGGAATATCATTTAAGGAATCTAGCACAGCCAGTATGACCTTAACAGTTACTCCAGCAGTCACGATTAATCCCAGGGTAAGAAGTGGTTGTTTATACTTGTCAAGCAACCCAACTAGATATTCTGGCAGCGTCCCTAAAAAGTTAGAAACCTCCTGACCGTATTTAAGCCACTGTTCCTGAGATTTGGGCGGGGATTGGAGTTTAGTTATAGTCCCCGTTTGAGTACTAAGATCTGGAATAGGAGTTTCCTTGGTTTTGGTTTCTGTGTATTGTGGTTCTTGCATTTCGACTTCCATAACTTTCAAATTTGGGTTTGCTAATTCGTATAATTATGACAACAATATCGTTGATTAGGCAATGGATTAAGATCTACTCATAGTTATTTCAAAGGTAACGGTTAAACATAGTTCTGCTTTTTGCAGCTGGACTTAATCACAAGGTTTTCAATCAAATTAGACTTGTCTAACTAGTAAAACTTAATTCTTAGTAAACTAACAAATATGCATATAAACACAAATAATGACTTTACTAGTCAGCTCAACTTTAGCCAGCGCATAGCAGTTGAGCATTATTGCGGTCCCTTACTAGTTGTTGCTGGTGCAGGTTCAGGTAAAACCCGCGCTCTAACCTATAGGATTGCTAATTTAATTTTACAAAACCGTGTGCACCCCGAAAACATTTTAGCAGTAACTTTCACCAATAAAGCTGCAAGGGAAATGAAAGACCGGATCCAAAGATTATTCGCGGATCAATTTGCCATAAATCAATATGGTCAGAAATTAGATTTATTGCCCGCACAACAACAAAGCGAGGTCATATCCAGTGTTTACCGTACCTACATTAAAAACATCTGGTGTGGAACCTTCCATAGTTTATTTTCCCGGATTTTGAGGTTTGATGTTGAAAAATATCAAGACGAAAAGGGTCGACACTGGCAGAAGAACTTTTCTATCTTTGATGAATCTGATGTACAAACTTTAATTAAAGAAATTGTCACAAAACAACTTAACCTAGACAGTAAAAAGTTCGACCCTAAATCCGTTAGGTATGCCATTAGTAATGCTAAAAACCAAGGTTTATCACCACGAGAATTTGAAGAGCAACAACCTAACTATCGTGGTCGAGTAATTGGGGAAGTTTATAACCTTTATCAAGATCAATTAGCGGCCAATAACAGTTTAGATTTTGATGACTTAATTCTAGTTCCCACTAGACTATTTGGGCAAAATGAGCAAGTTTTGGGCTATTGGCATAACAAGTTCCGTCATATTTTAGTAGATGAATATCAGGACACCAATCGGACTCAATATGAACTACTACGTTTATTAGTTACGAATGGTGAATGTCGCAAAAACCAATGGAATTGGGACAATCGTTCCGTGTTTGTGGTTGGTGATGCAGACCAGTCAATTTATAGTTTTAGGATGGCTGATTTTACCATTCTATTGGAGTTTCAACAGGATTTTGGAGATGGTTTAGATGATGATGACACCAGGACTATGGTGAAACTAGAGGAAAACTATCGCTCCTGTGAAAATATTCTGCAAGCTGCTAATGAACTGATTGAAAATAATACCGAACGCATTGATAAAATCCTCAAACCTACGCGAGATGTGGGCGAGTCTATTTATTTTCATAAAGCCGATGATGAAGTCGCTGAAGCAGATTTTGTTATCAATCAAATTCGGAATTTAACAACTAATAACCCTGATATTAATTGGGGAAGTTTTGCCATTCTCTATCGCACTAATGCCCAATCTCGACCCTTTGAGGAACTGCTGGTAAAATATCAAATCCCCTACACCGTGGTGGGAGGCATGAAGTTTTATGACCGAAAGGAAATCAAAGATGTTATTGCCTATTTAAGAGCAATTAATAATCCCGCAGATACAGTAAGTTTATTAAGGGTCATTAATACTCCTCGACGAGGTATCGGCAAGTCTACTATAGACGTTTTGATTAATGCTTCCCAACAATTGGGTACTACCCTGTGGGAGATATTGAGTGATGAAACTTCTGTAAACACCTTGACCGGACGTGCGGCAAAATCTGTAACTAGTTTTACTAGCATGATTAAAAAATGGCAAACTACTCAAGTTCCTGCATCAGAAGTCTTGGAAGGAATTCTGGAAGATTCTGGGTACCTCCGGGATTTAATGGACCAGGGAACAGATGAAGCTGATAATAGAATCAGTAATGTTAAGGAACTATATAATGCTGTATCCCAGTTCCAAGACGAAAACAAGGGCAGTGATATTTCTTTACAAGCATTTTTGCAAAGTGCAGCATTAAGTTCAGATTTAGACGATTTAAGCGAAACCAGGGATGTGGTTTCTCTGATGACCTTGCACGCTTCTAAGGGGTTGGAGTTCCCCATAGTGTTTTTAGTTGGTTTAGAGCAGGGACTATTTCCCGGTTATCGTTCTCTACAAGATCCTAAAGCTTTAGAAGAAGAAAGAAGATTATGTTATGTGGGAATCACCCGTACCCAAGAGCGATTGTACCTGTCCCATGCCAGAGAAAGAAGGTTATATGGCTCTAGAGAACCAGCATTACCATCACAATTTCTGGGAGAACTACCCCAGCACCTATTAACCACTAAGTCAAAAATCCGTGCTGCTAGGTCTACTAAATCCACAACAATCACGCCAGAAACTTCTGGAGAAACTAACAACTGGCGTGTTGGTGAACAAGTACTGCACAAAGCTTTTGGCAAAGGTGTAATTACTCATGTTTTTGGCAGTGATGAAAAAATATCCCTGGCAATTAAATTTACCAGTTTGGGTCAAAAAATTATCGATCCCAAGGTAGCACAACTGCAGAAAATAAACTAAACCAGCTTAGACCAGCAAATTAGGGAATGGGCATGCAATCAGTTTAACAGGAAGTTATTCTCACCGTCATACTTGTCCCATTCCAATTGTTAGTAAATGTCACAACACTTGCGATCGCATCCAAGCCAAAGGCAAGGTACTGATCTTTTGCAGTTGAGGAACGTAAGCACGTTGGTTAAACACCTGATAGTCATTACGCTCTATCACATCCAGAATTTTTCCATAGAGCATAGAAGCAGCCCAAACTGGCCAGCGAGCATCCTGGGCCAGATAGCTAATGCCACGGTCAGCCTTGGTATAAAATTCTCGAGCGCGTTTAATCTGGAATCGCATGAGAGAACGCCAACGGTCATCCAAAACGCCCTGTAATAGCTCTTCTGGAGAATAGCTGAATTTTTTCAAGTCTTCCAAGGGTATATAGATCCTACCACGACGAGCGTCTTCACCCACATCCCTGAGAATATTGGTTAACTGATTAGCTATACCCAATGCGATCGCTTCCTCAACGGGCAAATAAGGTTGTATATCTCGATACCAAGGAGCAGAATAAACATTAGTATCTACACCCATAATAGCAGTTGACATCAAACCAACAGTACCCGCCACACGATAGCAGTAGAGATATAAATCCTCAAAAGTTTCATAACGACTGCGATAGAGATCCATGCGCTGTCCAGCAATCATATCCCTAAAGGGTTGAATTTCCAGGGGAAAGTGCTGGAGAGTATCAACCAGGGCCACATCATAATTATCCAATGGGCAACCAGCAAAAATAGAATCTAACTGGGTTTCCCACTGGGCGAGAGTTTCTGGAGTAGTTTTAGTGGCCGCAGGGCCATCAACTAGTTCATCTGTACGGCGACACCAAGCGTATATTGCCCAAACAGATTGACGCTTTGTCGGACTCATCAACAGGGTACCCAAGTAGAAGGTTTTAGCATACTTGGCTGTAAGTTCCTGACAAAGTTTATAGGACTCATGGACAGAGACCAGGGTTTTCATGCGCGGAGGGGAATCAGGCAGTTGCAGCATTCTTTGCAGGCGGTCGATTTAGCGTTGGGATATGGGAGATAGCCTGGGCTGTCAGTTTACCGGAAAGTACGGCCCCTTCCATGCTGCCTAAATAACGTTGCATGGTGTAACTCCCACTTAGAAAGAAATTAGTGATGGGAGTTTTTTGGGGTGGACGATACTTTTGACGACCGGGGGTTGCTTTGTAAACTGAACGGGGGGTTTTCACCACGTGAGATTTCAGCAGTTTGGCTGGTTCCTCTCCTCCAAAGTGGTGAGGAAAGAGCTTTTGTAACTCAGTCATTGTCGCTGATACTATTTCCTCGTCAGACTTATCAATCCAATCTTGGGCTGGAGCTAGAACTAGTTCCAACATTGATCGATCAGGATTAGAATATTCACGACAAGTGTTGCTCATATCAGCATAGACACTAAGTAATGGTGACCGAGAAAAAAGTAGGTGATCAATATCCGTCAATTTTTGATCAAACCATAAATGGAGATTAATTACCGGGACACCTTCCAAACCTTCCAGCTTTTGGAAAAATTCCATTTGTCGCCAAGGTTCTGGTAACATGACCTTTAGAGGATCAACGGACATAGCGGAAACGTAAAAATCAGCTGTAATGACCTCATCAGGTTTTCCATCTAACCCGCGTAACAGAAAGCCCCCAACGGTTCCATCAGGATTGAGCAAAATCTCTTTTAAAGGAGCATTAAGTCTGACCTCACCTCCCTTTTTAGTAATATAATCCACAATAGGTTGACAAAGCCTTTCCGTGGGAGATCCGTCCAAAAAGGCGATTTTGGAGCCATATCGTTCCTGTAAAAACCGATTAAGGGCAGTCAGTAAAATTGTGGAAGAAACCTCATCTGGGTTGATAAAGGTCAAAGCCTTAGAGGCAGCAATAAATACATCACTGACCACTCTTTCACCTATACCTTGTCTTTTTAACCATTCAGCAAAGCTGTATTTATCCATTTCCTCCACATATTCTTGACCTCGGACTATAGCGGGCAACAAACCAACAGCAAAACGAAGTTTTTGTTCCCATGTCAACATATCATTGTTACGTAGAATCGAGACAATGATATTAAAAGGTGAAGGAATATCAGGAACATCAAATCGTGATAGCGTTCCAGGCTTATCGGGTTGGTTAAAAATCAGCGTGTGTTGTTTCCACTGAAGTCTGTCCTCAATGCCCAATTCCTTGAGCAGTTGTAGCATGTTGGGATATGCCCCGAAAAAGGCGTGTAAACCGGTTTCATACCAGTCACCATCGGAGTCTTTCCAGGCCGCTACTAGACCACCCAATACATCCCTACGCTCCAAGACAATGGGGATGTAACCTGCATCTACTAGATATTTTGCGCAGGAAAGTCCTGCTAGACCAGCACCGGCGATGACTACTCGCATTTAACCCTACTGTTTTCAATATTTCTTAATTGTTTTGACGTTTTCATTATACTTTGCATTCTGTTACATTTAACCTGGCTTGGGGAAAAAGTCCCGTTGCATCCCCATGTTTTTAGCAATCCATGTCCCAACATCTACAGCAATTTGGTAATCATTTAATTCTCGGAGTTTCCGGTACAACTCTCACGGATGATGACAAACGGGTACTAAGCGATTTAAAACCCGTTGGTGTGATTTTTTTCGCCAAAAACTTTCTCGATGGTACACCCTATCCCATTTGGTTAGAAGAGTTCAAAAAACTACTTATTGATATTCGTGAATATACTGAGCGAGAATTACTATTTACAGCCCTAGACCATGAGGGTGGAAAGGTAATTAGAACGCCATTACCTATCACGCGGTTCCCCGTTGCTCATTTAGTTAGATCTCGAGCATATCAAGTAGCAAAAGCCACTGGATTAGAATTGAGATCTTTAGGGATCAACCTTTCTTTTGCTCCCGTGGCGGATGTTTTTTCTAATCCTCAAAACCCTGTGATTGGTTTACGTGCTTTTGGTCAAACTGCTGACTTGGCTGGAGAAAACGCTAAAGAGTACTATCGTGGACTCAAGGAATCGGGTATTCTTGGTTGTGCTAAACATTTTCCTGGTCATGGAGATACTAGTCAAGACTCTCATCTGGAGTTACCAATCTTGAATTTGAGTTTAGAAGATTTAAAGAATCGAGAGTTAATACCTTTTGAAATTCTTATTCAGGAACAAATACCACTGATGATGACAGCGCACATACTGTTTCCACAAATTGACCCGGATCTCCCAGCTACAATATCAACTACTATTCTTCATCAGATTTTAAGACAGGAATTGAATTTTTCTGGAGTAGTGGTTTCCGATGACTTAGATATGAAAGCGGTTGCAGATATGTTTGTTTATCCTGAAACAGTAGCACGCGCTTTTAATGCTGGGTGTGATTTATTTTTAGTTTCTCGCAATATAAGCTCTTCATCCATTGAAAAAACCTATAAAGTAGCTGAAAATTTCATTTCTTGTTTGCACAATGGTTCTCTAACCCCATCGGTAATAGAAAACTCCCATAACAGAATTGCCCAACTATTAACTAAAACCCCCCAATATGAGGTTTTTCCCCTAGAAAAACAGATATTAGTTGACCATGCAGAACTTGCTATCAACTGTTGTTTTGATCTTAATTGAATAAATAGACCCTGGAACCACTTTTGTAGTTTCAGGGTCTATAGGTTAAGCAATTGGACTAAGAGCAATATGAATGTTAATTATCAAGTTAGGAACGAAAAACTCAGGACTCAACAAGGCGAAGACCCTAATCGACTAGCTTCTCCAACCTTCGTACTGTGCTAATAAGGCTTCTTTACTGGTTATTTCACCAATTCCTGGAGGTGCTAAATAAGCTACCCCCAACGCTTGCAAATATCTATCACGATTGAACAGTACCGCGCCTTCTTCAACGGTTTTATCAATCATTTCCGCGCCTCCATTGATATCAGCAGCAGCTTCAGCTTGGATAGGGGTCAACAGGTCATCCACCATACCTTTGAAGTTTAACATCCGATTTTCTCCAAAATTTGCTTAACTTAATAATGCTGATTGAGACATTATCTAATATAATGACCCAACTCATCATTTACTAACATGGTAGATTTCACATTTGGGAATTACATCCGGAATATTAGATCTAGTTCAGGTAATATATAGCAATCTGATTTATTCAGTGGGTGACCTGAGATTCGAACTCAGAACCAGCGGATTAAGAGTCCGATGCTCTACCGTTGAGCTAGTCACCCCAACTGAAAAATCATGATAACAGAGTTTTGACTTTAGATCCAGTGGTACAGTCAAAAAACTGGATCAATCTGTGAGTTTTAGAGAGAATAGAAAGCACTAAGACCCCTATAGGTTATCTGTTTAGCACTTAATCGAGTGAATTCACTAACAGACGGATTGCCGTAGGGATCGATTACACCCGATACTTGCTTCCACAGATCCATAGGAGCTGGAGAAATTTCATATATACCATTATTAGACTGACGCACGTAATACCATTTTTTTTCTTGACACTCTGGACACCAAAATGCCTCCAACCACTCTCCTTGAATAGTCACAGCTGTGTATTGAGATATTACTAAAGAAGCAGTACGACGACCAAAACCTCTTTTTTGTAACTGACCTGGTTTATCCGCAAAAAGTCTATATTTTTGACTGACGCTGTCAAGGTAACAATCATGAATGGGACAGTATATAGCCCTTCTTCTGGAACGGTTCCGATTCTTATCACACCTTCTTTGCACTTGGTCCTCGCTCAATTAATTTGATACAAAAAGTCACAAGCAGATAAATTTGGTAGTTGTTGTTATATAATTACCAGGTTTTCCTGTTTACCAACCATGGGTGTTTATAGAATCATTAGGGGAAACCACCAGTGATATCAAAACTTTCGACATTTTCTATAGCAATCAACTTCATAATTTTAATTAGGTATGTAATAAGAACTGTTTGAGAGTAACACGAATGATGCAACATTTTCACCTTAAAAAAATTAAGTCTTAACAAAACTTAATGAGTTGATTGTGGCATGGCGAGGAACAAGACCAATCGAGTAAGTAAAAGTTTACACAGTCAAGAGCAGACGACGGAGATGGTCTAAAGCATTAGCAGCAGCTAGGTAACGGACTAGAGTACGAGACCTCATGGTTCCGAATCTACATTCGTAGCTATGTACCTGATGATTAGGACCTGAAATGCCAATGTACACCAAACCTATGGGTTTGGTCTCACTACCCCCAGTTGGTCCAGCAATACCTGTAATACTTAACCCCCAGGTAGTTCCTAAACTATTTTTCACACCAATAGCCATTTTTTGGGCAACCACAGGACTCACAGCACCAAATTGGTCTAAATCCCCAGGATCAACTCCTAATAATCTCACTTTTACCGAATTATCATAAGCAATCACTCCCCCCCAAAAGTAATCTGAACTACCGGGAATTTCCGTCAGCATTTGTCCCACTCCTCCACCAGTGCAAGACTCAGCTACTGACAAACTTGTTCCCGAAAGACGCAGCAATTTACCAACAACAGATGCTAATGTTTCCCCATCAACCCCATAATAGTCCAGTCCACCAATTTCTTTAAGTTTCTTTTCTACGGGGGCAATTATCTCTTCTGCGGCCACAGTATCCGGTGCTTTGGCACAAATTCTCAGTCTTACTTCTCCTTTACCCGCATAGGGAGCAACCGTGGGGTTAGATAAACTCAGGTAATCAGAAACCTTTTCCGCAAGGACTGATTCACCCACACCCCAGAATTTTAAACTGCGACTGTAGATAATTTCCTTTCCCCAACCTTGACTTTTGAGGAAAGGTACTGCTGTATCTTGCCACATTTGGTGCATTTCGCTGGGAACACCTGGAAAGGTTAAAATCGTCAGGTTTGGTCTAGGTTGCCAAATTATACCCGGTGCAGTTCCCGTGAGATTGGGTAAAACTTGGGCCCCTTGCGGAATTAAGGCCTGTTTACGGTTACTGGGAGACATTACTCTTCCTCTTTGGCTGAATTTCTCCCTAATATCCTCAATTATTTCTGGGTCTTCAATCAGGGGAACGCCAAAGTAATCAGCTATGGTCTCACAGGTTAAATCATCTGGTGTGGGACCTAGTCCACCAGTAAAAATTAGAATTTCTACCCTGGAAGCAGCAATTTCAATTACTGTTTTAAGTCTTTCTGGGTTATCTCCCACTACTGTTTGATAGTAGTGGGGAACACCTAGCTGTGCCAGTTGCTGGGCAATAAATTGGGCGTTACTGTTGAGGATATCTCCTAACAGTAATTCTGTACCAACACAAATAATTTCCGCGCTCATGTTTGGGAATATGGGAATATAAGGATATTAATTGACCGTTTACACAGGTCTTAGAAAATTGACTTCTCCCCGCTCTAAAGAGACGGGGATTCATTAGAACTAGTCCAAATATTGTCGATACTTTAATATCACTATACTAACGCGGCACTGGGCAGTTCTAAGTGTGGGTATAAAGGAAAGCGATCGCACAGTGCGGCTACCCGCTGTTTACAATCCCTGCCAACTATCTGGGACTCTGGATCAAGCAGGCGATCGCTAATTATGTTTGCAATTTCAGTAAAGTCTACTACATTTAGACCTCTCGTGGTCATAGCTGGGGAACCCAGTCTCAAACCACTGGTAACAAATGGTGACTCTGAGTCGAAGGGAACTGTATTTTTATTAGCTGTGATATTAACACCACTCAATAACTGGTCTGCCTTTTTACCTGTCATGCCAATAGACCGTAAATCTACTAGTACAAGATGATTATCTGTACCGTTAGACACCAATTTTAGTCCCCTATTTTGTAGTTGATTAGCCAGGGCACGAGCATTAGCAATTACCTGACCGGAATAGGTTTTGAACTCGGATTTTAATGCTTCTCCAAAGGCCACCGCCTTACCAGCAATCACATGTTCTAGAGGGCCACCTTGAGTGCCAGGGAAAACCGACTTATCCAGCTTTTTACCTAGTTCTCCATCCCGGGTTAAAATCAAACCTCCCCTGGGACCCCGCAGAGTTTTATGGGTTGTGGTTGTGACTACATCACAGTAAGGAAGGGGATTGGGATGATGACCTGTGGCAACCAAACCTGCTATGTGGGCTATATCTGCCAATAAGTATGCTCCTACCTCATCCGCTATGCTACGGAATTTTTCAAAGTCAATAATTCTAGGATAGGCGGAATAACCACAAATGAGCAGTTTAGGACGTTCTTTAATTACTAAGTCACGAATTTGGTCATAATCTAACTGTTCTGTTTCTTTACTGACCCCATAGTGACATACTTTAAACCATTTACCAGAAACATTAACTGGTGAGCCGTGGGTTAGGTGTCCACCATGGGACAAATCCATGCCCATAATGGTGTCTCCCGGTTGCAACAAGGTGAGGAATACAGCAAAGTTCGCTTGGGCACCGGAGTGAGGCTGCACGTTAGCATGGGCAGCACCAAATAGTTCTTTAGCTCTGTCAATAGCTACCTGTTCAATTTCATCAACAAATTCACAACCACCATAATATCTTTTACCAGGTAAACCTTCTGCGTATTTGTTAGTTAGTACAGAACCCTGCGCAGCCAAAACAGCTGCGGAGGTAAAATTTTCACTAGCAATCAATTCTAAGTGATCTCTTTGCCGTTGTAGTTCTTGGTTGATTAAATTACTAATAGTAGGGTCAACAGATTTGAGAATTTCTGAGTTGGTCTTATTCACAATAATTATCCTTATAATTACCCCTTAATCGTACTACCAAAACCTCACCACCTATGGATGGGTGCGACAACCCCGAGATTTTTTCATACATTACAATTATAGTATACAATAGGAACGGGTGCGAAAAAATTTCCTTTTCTTTAATCTTACTATCGTGTGGCAATGTTAGTCATTTTAACAGACGATCAGATCTTTGCCCCGGAGCAAGTTTGTCAATCTTGCTTACTTGCTGATAATAGCGGTCAACCCCGTTGGCACGAAGGTAGGTTACGTTGTGGTCAAGCTGTAAAAAAGTGTACAGAACACCAAGCGGAACAGTATGAATGTGTAATGGGCTTTAGACTGGCTAATATTCCTTAATAAGATTTTATCAATCGAGGGGTACGGATTGTTATTCTTAATATCCCAATGTCCCAATCTTAAAAGATTGCTAAAAGAAATTATGCCACAACCATAAGTTGGCATAAGATTATCAAAGTCAACATAATTATCAAAATTGCAGCACGGGAGAAATCACAATGTCTTGGCGCGGATCCACTACTATTCCTGACAGAATCTTTGCCTGTTTACCCTATTTACTACCCTTAGTTGATAGTCTGGCTTTCAGCGGGTTTTTAGTGCAACAGTTTCCCATCCTGGGAATAGTCTTGTTACCAATATTACCAATTGCTACGGTTTATCAGGCATCCGGGTATGGTCAAATCCTAGTGTTTTTTGCCCTGTTCTTCTTTGTAGTCAGAAATGAAAAAATTAACCACTTTATTCGCTTTAATGCCATGCAGGCGATCCTCTTAGACATTATCATATTTTTATCTTCCATACTACTAAGAGTATTTGGGACTCTTCCCAGCAGCGATTTTGCAGTGCAGATCTTGGAAAATACCATATTTTTAGGGATATTCGCCTGTGTTGTCTATTCCGTATTTCAGTCCTTAAATGGTCGCTATCCAGAAATACCAGCTATTTCAGAAGCAGTTCACATTCAAGTTCGTTAGTACCGGGCTATTAACTATATCTGGCAACAACTATATTTTCTAATCTGCCAATTCCTTCAATTTCTACGGACACGCGATCGCCCAAATTTAACGGACCTATACCGGATGGAGTTCCAGTCAGGATTACATCACCCGGTATGAGGGTCATAACTTGACTAATATAAGAAACTAAGATATCGGGAGGGAAGACCATTTGATCAATAGAAGCAGATTGAACAGGGTGAGACTGGTCATTCAGAAAGGTTTGTAATCTAGCACCGGGATTTAATTCCCGGACAATCCAAGGACCTAGAGGGCAAAAGGTGTCAAAACCCTTAGCTCTAGTCCATTGAGAGTCCTTACCTTGTAAGTCGCGAGCAGTAACATCATTAGCAATGGTATAACCCCAAATCTTGCTTTGAGCCTCCTGTGGCGAACAATCACAAGTGCGATCGCCAATAACCAGTGCTAACTCACCCTCATAGTCTACCCGTTGTGACTGACGGGGATATTTAATTTCCATCCCCGAAGCAATGACAGTGGTGGGTGGTTTCAAAAAAATTAGGGGTTCACAGGGAACAGATCCACCCATTTCAGCTGCGTGGTCAACATAATTCTTACCCACAGCAACAACCTTATAAGGCAAACAGGGAGCCAGTAATTGATATTTACCCGGTTCCAAAATCAAACCCGTCGGTTCTCCCTCCAACCAAGGGGGACCATCTAAAACTATCACACTCAGGGATATTTCTAGTGACCCGTAGTAAATCCTTCCTTCCTGACTTTTAACTCGCACGTACCGTTGTGCCATAATTTCTGCCATAATTTGGGTTAGACAATGGAACTGAAAACTGCTACAATTGTAATTCCTTGTTGCTTCGGATGTGGAATGGTTGGTAACCTATCAGGTTACTCTACACACATACCTACATCAGCAGCCTTTGTTGTCCATAAGGGAACTAACAATACATGACTACAGTTTACGAAACAACCTACATTCTCCGTCCTGATTTGGGAGACGATCAGGTAGACCAGGCCATAGTTAAATACCAAAACCTGTTGAACGAACAGGGCGCAGAGAATTTGGAGATTCAAAATCGTGGCAAGCGTCGTCTTGCTTACGAAATAAATCGCCATCGTGATGGTGTCTATGTCCAGTTTAACTATACAGCTCCTGCAGGTGCTATTGCTGTTTTTGAGCGTAGTATGCGTCTAAATGAAGATGTTATCCGTTACCTAACTGTTAAACAGGAAGTTAAAACTACAGCGCCCGATAGCGAAGCATTGCCAGCTTAACCACCAATAGTACTTGTACTAAAACTCGGTTGCTCTCACCTGAGCAACCTTGACCTAATGAGAAATATAAGTACATATTTTAACAACCTAAACAACTTATAGAGATATAACCCACCGTGACTGAATCCGAGAATCCCAACATCCAAGAGCTTGCTACGGAAGTGTTGCAGTTGCGTCAAGACCTGCAACTGAGAGATCAATTGGTGCAGCAGTTATCCCAAGAACTATTTCGACTGGTCAAAGGTAATCATACTTTTATCCCTGAGCAAAAAGAGTTAAAGGGTAATGTGGGACAAATAACCGCACTGCAGCAACAACTGCAAGCTATGGAAGAGCAAGTAACATTTTATCAGGAACAAATTTCTGTCCGCGATACCGAAATTCGCCAGCTAAGACAGTCAGTGCAAGAACTAACTGATCGTAGTCGCATGTTGGAGCAGGTGGTACAGGAGCTACCACAAATTTATAGTCAAAAATTTGAAGAAAGAATTAACCCATTGCAGGAAAAAATAGCCATGCTGGAAAAGGAAAATGGACAACTCCAAGCAGAATTACAAAGCGTTAGTTACAGACTTGCTCTAAAAAGCCGAAATTCAACCCATAGTGGCATAGACTTACCAAATTTCCCCTAGGGTTGTGCAAAACCTTAAATTGTTTTTAAATTTTCATAGACACAGTCCATAACGCCTACAGTATAGTACGCGTCATGGACTAGCTCCGTAGTAACTGGATAGGGCTATAGGTTGTGCTCAATTAAACTTTGGATGATTATAATATATCCTAGAATGTAGTAGAAACTAAACTAGGAGTAGAATCGGGTATATGGTAATTGTTAACTATCTCAAACACAGAATCTAGGTGAGTTAGTTCTAATACTAGCCTAACGGGAGCTTGTACATTGCAAATCACCAAACGGCAACCGCTTTCACGCACCGTTTTCAGTGCTTGAACCAGGGGAACTAAACCCGAGCTATCCATAAAATCAACCTTAGCTAAATCCATAACCCATAGCTGATCTGGCTGGGGGGTAATTTTAGCCATCTTTTCACTTAGGTCAGTACCAACTTGTAAGTTAATGCTTCCTTGAGGTTGGAACAAAATCACTTGGCGTTCTTGTGTAAGAGTCATGATTTTAACTGGATAATTGAACGGGAGAGTTGAAATGTTCACTAGAGACACTCTATTATACATCAATTACAACTCCTGATCAACAGTATTTATACTGTTTTCTAAGGGTTATAACATCCAAATCAAAAATGAATCCGATCAGGTATAAATTTTGATTTCAAACTTAATTTCTCATAGTATAGGCATAAAAATTGCCAAATTTCAGTAGCAAACTTAACAATTATAAAATTGGCAGACCGTGCAAAAATTTGAACATCAATTAAAAAGTATTCTAAAATATGGAACTGTATAAAGTTGGTGGTGTTGAATGTCTTTGGAATTATTTTCACTGGAAAAAATCCAAGAATTTGCCCAAACCTACGGTTACTGGGCGGTTTTCGTGGGGATTTTGCTAGAAAATTTGGGCATTCCTCTACCTGGTGAAACCCTAACCTTGGTCGGAGGTTTCTTAGCCGGTAGTGATGAGCTTAATTACTGGCTAGTTTTGGGTGATGCTGTTACAGGTGCTGTAATTGGCGGTATCTGTGGTTATTGGATTGGTAGGCTTGGTGGTTGGTCATTACTAGTAAAAGCGGGAAAGATATTTCGTATATCTGAAGAGCGACTAGTTAGTATTAAAGATCAATTTAGTGAAAATGCTGGTAAAACCGTGTTTTTTGGTAGATTTTTTGCCTTATTGAGGATTTTCGCTTCCCCCTTAGCTGGTATTGCGGAAATGCCATTTGGCAAATTTTTAGTATATAACTTAGCTGGTGCTTCCGCTTGGGCCAGTATAATGGTCACCCTAGCATTTTTTGCTGGGAAAATAGTTTCTTTAGAACAGTTGGTGGCTTGGGTGAGTCAGTTTGCCCTATTGGCTTTACTGATACTGGTTTTAGTGATTGTACTCCCCATTTGGTGGGAGTCACGTCAAGTTAAACATTTAGGCGAGTAGGCAACAAGGTGATGGGAGATTATATCTCTATCACCTGCTGTCCTATTTACTAATCCCTATTGTATTGGGCCCAAATTCGGGTTGGTAAACCCCAAACATAAATGAATCCTTCCGCAGCTTTGTGATCAAATTGATCCTCCGCGCCGTAAGTTGCTAAATCTGGTGTATACAGAGTATTTTCACTGCAACGTCCCACTATAGTAGCATTGCCCTTAAACAGTTTTAGACGTACTACTCCAGAAACTCGGATTTGTGTTTGCTGTATAAAAGCATCTATAGCATTTTTTAATGGACTATACCAAAGTCCATTATATACGAGCTTAGTATAAGTTTCTTCAAGACCACGCTTGTACTGTGTCACATCAGCAGTCAGAGTCAGACTTTCTAAATCTCGATGAGCATTGATTAATACCACCATAGCTGGTGATTCATAAATTTCCCGCGATTTAATTCCCACCAGTCTATTTTCAATCATATCAATACGTCCAATACCATGATTGCCAACTATGGTGTTGATTTCTTGAATTAGCTGTACTGGTGTTTTGACAGTTCCATTAATAGCAACGGGAATGCCCTTTTCAAAGCCAATTTCCAGATATTCCGGTTCATTGGGAGCATCAGCTACGGCTTTAGTCATTTCATAAATTTCCTCGGGCGGTTCATTAGCCGGGTCTTCTAATATACCAGCTTCTATACTCCGACCCAGTAGATTTTTGTCAATACTATAGGGGGAGGATTTTTTCACAGGTGCTGGAATACCGAATTTTTCACCGTAGGCAATGGTTTGTTCCCTACTCATTCCCCATTCTCTAGCAGGTGCCAGAATCTTTAACTTGGGGTTCAGTGCAGTGCAGGAAACATCAAAGCGAACTTGATCATTACCTTTGCCAGTACAACCATGAGCGATCGCATCTGCACCATACTTTTCGGCAGTTTCTACTAGTACCTTAGCAATTAATGGTCTAGCGAGAGCTGTTCCCAGAGGATAGCGATTTTCATAGAGAGCATTAGCTTGAATCGCGGGAAATGCGTAGTCTTGGACAAAACTTTCTTTAACATCTGCTACCAATGATTCACTGGCACCGGATTTTAAGGCCTTTTCTTTGACTGGCTCTAATTCGTCTCCCTGACCTAAATCTGCTGCTAGGGTAATAACTTCTTCCACTCCCCACTCGTGTTGCAGGTAGGGGATACAAACGGAGGTGTCTACCCCACCGGAGTATGCTAAAACAACCTTTTTGGCGCGACCCATTAATTTCTCCAGTTAGAACAACATTGATTGATGATTCTTAAAACATTGCTATTTTAGTATACAATTTACTATAATTAGAGCGTTTATTGTCCATCAACAAACCCTGACTTTGATTGCCATTAAAATCACATTCTAGGTGAAATAGTGTTCTTTAGTGTTATTATTCCCACTTACAACCGACTACCGATTTTACAAAAGTGTCTTACCGCTTTAGAAAACCAGAGTTACACCAGTCAAGTCACAGGTTACGAAGTAGTTTTGGTGGATGATGGATCCACCGATGGCACTTTGGACTGGTTAGCAAAACATCAAGATCTATTTCCCCATGTTCGCTGCTTTCAACAGGATCATGCAGGTCCAGCAGCAGCACGAAACTTAGGAGTGCAAAATTCCATGGGGGATACAATTATTTTTATTGACAGCGATTTAGTAGTTCTAGAGAACTTTTTAGAGGCTCATAGTGATGCTTTAACTCAGGGGAAAAAAAGACTGGGCGGCGATCGCCTATTTACCTATGGTGCGGTAATTAACACTTGTAATTTTGAGGATCCCACCGCCGAACCCTATAAAATCACAGATTTTTCCGCAGCTTTTTTTGCCACGGGTAATGTAGCAATTCCCAAACACTGGTTAGAGAAAGCAGGTTTGTTTGACACAGGTTTCCAGTTATATGGTTGGGAGGATTTAGAATTAGGTGTGAGGTTAAAAAAACTGGGTTTACAACTAATCAAATGTCCCCAAGCAGTAGGTTATCATTGGCACCCACCCTTTAGTTTGCAACAAATTCACAATTTAATTGACAAGGAAATTCAAAGGGGAAAAATGGGGGTTTTGTTTTATCAGAAACATCCCACTTGGGAAGTGAAAATGATGATTCAAATGACGTTCTTTCACCGATTGCTATGGGGAATACTATCCTTGAACGGGCTATTAAACGAAAAGACAATGGCTCCCCTGTTGCAGTGGTTAATTAATTTAGGTAAACCACAGCTTGCTTTAGAAATAGCCAGAATCTTTCTTAACTGGTACAACGTTAAAGGTGTTTATCAAGCCTACAATGATATCTTTAAGAGAGCTATTTAGAAATAACATTGTTTAGTCAAATCTAAACCCCGGTAGACCTGGTCAATAGGAAAATTGAAGTTAATACTTTGCAGTTCAATAACTTCCCCCGGTTTGTAGTTAATAATCAACCAGTCACCTCTGTCATTTTTGTGATAAAGATCAACTTCCATACTAGTAGAACTAACTAGAAGATAATCTATCAAAGCTGGGTTTTTGCGGTACATTCGGAACTTGCCACCCCTATCGTATGCTTCCGTACTGGGGGATAAAACTTCAATAATAAGACAGGGGTAGGTAATATATTGAGTATTAGCTTTATCTCTATCATCACAGGTAACACTGATATCTGGGTAAGTATAGTTATTACTACCCAAAATATTCACTTTGATATCGGAATTGCCAGTAATACACCCGGTGTCTTCTAGGTAACTGTCTAGCATAGAAGTAAAGCGTATAGAGATCCGACCGTGATTGATACTACCACCACCCATGGCATAAACTTGACCATCGATATATTCGTATTTTTCCGGTTGGGTGGACTCCCAGGTGAAATACTCCTCTGGAGTCAGGTAAGGGGTTTGGTCCTTGGCTACAATCATCTGTTTTGGCTAATAAAAAGGATTACTTAACTATCATTAATCAATTGTAATAGAGCCTCCATGGAAATCTTACCACTCATATCAGTACCCTCCAATAAAGTATCCGCCAAATCTCGCTTATGATGGTGTAGTTCTACAATTTTATCTTCAATAGTATCCTTTGCTACTAGCCTATAAATAGTAACAGGGCGTTGCTGTCCAATCCGGTGGGCGCGGTCAGAAGCCTGATCTTCAACAGCTGGATTCCACCAGGGATCTGTGTGAATTACATAATCAGCAGCTGTCAAATTTAATCCTGTACCTCCTGCTTTCAAGCTAATGAGAAATATATCCCCATCTCCAGCTTGAAAACTGTCCACACTTCTTTTCCTTTCCGCCATAGGCGTACTACCATCTAAATATTGATATTTAATACTTTTGCTCTCCAGATAATTACGGATGATGTGCAAATGATCTACAAACTGACTAAATACTAATGCTTTATGATGATTTTCCAGCAGTTCCGCCAGCACCTCACCTAGCAGCTGTAATTTAGAACTAGATAAATCAGTATTAGGCATAACCAAACTGGGATTACAGCAAGCGCGACGTAGTCTCATAATTTCTGCCAGAACCTGCAAATGCTTTTTACCCGGATCTGCATCACTTTCATTCAGTTTAGAAATGGCTTGACGACGTAAAGCTTCATAGAACACCTTTTCCTCCCGACTCAATTCTACATGAAGGAGAATTTCCGTACGAGAAGGTAACTCTTGCAACACTTGACTTTTTGTCCGCCGCAGCAAAAATGGCTGAATCAGTTTTTTCAGTTTATTTCTGGCTTGTTTGTCCTGATGTTTTTCAATTGGTGTAGAAAACCGCTGATTAAAGCTATCAAAAGAACCCAATAACCCAGGATTAATAAAGCGGAACAAATTCCATAATTCACCCAAATGGTTCTCAATGGGCGTTCCAGTAGTAATTAACTTAAAATTACCTTTCAGACCCATTGCAGCTTGGGAACGTTTAGTATTGAGGTTTTTGATAGCTTGAGCTTCATCTAAAACTATGGTTTGCCATTCTACCTGAGATAGCATTCGAGCCACATCATCCTGTTGCAGTAAACCATAACTACATACCAACATATCTAAGGGTTGTAACTGATCCAATAATTTTTGCCGACTAGAAATAACTGGTGTCTCCTCTCCATCTAAATCTTTGTCAGATAAAGTGCGATCGCTAATACGAGTGTTGGCACCAAACTGAATAACATTGAGGGTAGGGGCAAATTTATTTGCTTCCACGACCCAGTTCATGCACACAGAAGTTGGGGCAATAATTAAGGTTGGTCCAGCGTGGGCATTTCTAGTAATAACAGCTAATGCTTGTACCGTTTTGCCCAGTCCCATTTGGTCAGCCAAACAAGCTCCCACACCCCAATGAGCTAATCGTGCTAACCAGCAAAAACCTTCCATCTGATAGTCTCGCAGTTCTGCTTGAAATGTTGACGGTAGTTCTGGTTGCAGGCTTTGCACTTCTTTAAGACGGCTGATATGCTGTTTCCAATGTTTATCTGCTTTCAGATTACCTACATTATCCACAAATTCTTCTAGGTTAGATGCAGCTAGAGGATGAAACATCAGTTTCTTACCATGTTTTTCTGAAAAAAGTTGTAGCTCGTCTAGTTGTTTACGAAATACTTCACTTAACGCTAAAAATTCACCATCACCCATGGGAATAAACCGACCAGGGGTTTTCTCAAGTAATTGTAACAGTTGCTCCATATCCAAAACTAGGTCTTCGCTCAATTTCAATTCACCAGTTGCAGCAAACCAATCTTTTTGGCGTTCAATGGATAGGTTAAAGTCTTTCAAGTCAGCATGATAGCTAACACGCATTTTTTCACCTTGAGGCCATTCTACAACTATCTTATCCTTTAATGCTTGTAATTCCAGTAGCAGTTCCAAACAGTTATCTGGGTCTTCTATTACCCATTCACTCCCTTGTTCGTTAACACTCATTAAAGTAGGACAGTTGTGAATAACATGTTGGGACAGTTCCTTTTCTTGAGATAAATTACGTCTGGTTTGTAAACGTTTGCCACCTATTTCAGCAATTACCCTCTCTCCACCAATACCCGGATGAAAGTATGGTCCACCTTCAGTAAAGGGATGTGATAGCAGGCTAACCTTTAAACCCGTATTAGTGGGTAATAAATGAACGTATGGTAGGGTTTGAGCGGGTAATTCTTCTATACCCTCCACATTCTCACCAATATCAGAATGAACGGTGACAATCCCAGAAACAGCATTGATAGCTGCCAAAATCTTTTTCTCGGCAATTCTAGGAACAGTCAACTTATTTTCATAACCCAAAATCTCTCCCATGCGCCTATGTTCGGGTGTGATTTCAATGACTTTAATGCGGGTGGGAGTTTCCTTGATACAAGTAATATTGTCGGTTGTTATTTTGGGTGATAATTCTATGGTTAAATTATCTTGATCATCTTTTTTTACTAAAAATTCCATCTCTCCTTTTACTATTTCTACCCGAATATTAGGAGCATCTTCCCAAAATACTAGGGGATGTCCAATTAAAGCTAAAATTGCCCTTTCGTTGAACTGATACTCAGGTTTATTGTAGGAAATTCTATAATTAGAGGCTTCAATACAGCTACAGACTTTTATATCTTGGAGTGTGATGTAGTTTAGCTCCGATAAGTTTGTACTCAAACGTTTTAGAGCAATTTGACGACCTTTACTCCATTCTCCCTTCACACTATTTTTCTGTTCCTTGGGTTGTAAAGAACATTTGCCAGAATCAAATTTTACTAGCCAGACTAAACGGGTTCCTGTGTCCGATTGGTTGATAGTCTGGGATTCTTTTTGCATCCCAGCCAAAGCTTGTAGGCGAATCTCCCATTCTTCCTGGGGTTGTAATATATCTACTATGGTTTGAATATTGGTGTATTCCTGTAGAGTTTGTGCTCTTATTTGGTAATTACTATTAGAGTCAATTCGAGCTAACAAATTTGCCGCTTCTATGGCTAACCAGTGATAACCAGCAAAGACAGCACTGCTGTATAATTTTTGTAATACCTTGGGTAGAAGCTTTCTGGCAACTTCAATATCTAGCCAGTAGATACATAGTGAGTAGAATAGTAACTCTAAACTGTTTTTTCCCTTCAGGGATGCAAAATTTGCTTCTTGGAGTAAGGTTTTTTTGGCATTGATATTGCCTTGATGAACTTGCAGTACGACGGTTAGGTTTTTATAAATTAAACTCAGAAAATTACTTGACTGACTCAGTAGATTTGCATACTCCTCTGCTTTGCTCAGAGATTTTGGTGAACCCTCCTTTAGCAGGGCTAGAATAAAGAATAATCCCGTTATGGAATTGAAATATACTTGGCGTTTGCCAATCATTTTCCGTTGAGTTTCCAATCCATCGGAATAGTATTGGATGGCTTGATCATTTTTTCCTTGCAGGAAACTTAACCAACCCCAAAAACCATTTTTCTGACCAATGGAAATATCCGTCATATCTTTTAAACTTTCTTCTGCTTCTTCTGTACAAGCCCTGAGCAAAAATTGCTCTATTAGTATTGAATAGGTATGATTCGAGGAGTGTTTACCCGAATTCTCACACTCCTCTTCTAAGAGAGAAAAAACCTCTTGACAATTAGATAAATTTAGTACTGAATTAAACAGAATATTGGTCATGAAGATCTCATATAGTTCTGGTGGTAACTTAACAAACCACGTGGGATCAAAAGGATTGTTGCACACTTCCTCTGATACATAACTAATCAGTTTTTTTGTAGATTCGTATTCACCTTTTAGATGATGATAGTCATCAATTTGTTTATAGACAAAATCCGTGTCCCCACGATAGATACCAATACGAATTTCTCTAACACACTGGTGCAAGTTGGTAAAATTTCTCCTACCCTTTATATAGGCGTTACGAATTGGTAGTTTCTCCTCTATAGCTGTAACCAATATTTCAAAAATTTCCGTTTCTATGGCATGACGAATCACACCTTCTTTAATCAGAGGATGGCATTCAACAATACCTTTGGGTCCTTGCACCACGAGATCCTGCTGTGCTAAGCTATCAATCTGGCGATTGAGAGATCTAGTATTCCACGGAACATTTCTCTCGTCGGATAAACTAGCACTAACCAAACAGGGTAAAATAGAACTTTTGTCTATTTTTTCATAAATTATGGATAATACTTGCAGGATGTTCTGATAAGCAGGAGACAACTTTAGGTAGGTTTCAAGAAGATCGGCTTGTTTGTTTTTTGTTGAAGATCTGTGATCGGTCATATTAGTTTAGATGTTATTGGATTTATTGGGGTAGAGCTGCAAAATTTGACAAGGACTAAAGCAGACTAAAATACCGTAAACCCTCAGCAATACCATCGGCAAAATTAGTTTTTGCCAAGTAACGGTTGGGGTTGGGATTATTATGATGCCAATCTAGTAATTCCCGTTGGGCATTGCCAACAATAATGCCTTTTTCTTGCCTATTATCAAACAGGGCAATATCATTACCAGAATCACCACAGGCAACGGTTTTTTCTACATCTATTGCCAACTTTTCTCGCACAAAGGTCATAGCCATACCTTTGTTTGCTGAACTTGGTAAAATGTCTAGATTTCTATTGTATTCTTTATGGTCACTATGACTACAAATAATTTGAATTTCTACTTTGGCTTCTTTGACTAACAAGTTTTCTAACTCTAAGACAATTTGCACAGCTTTTTCTTCTCGGACAAAATAGCTGACCTTAAACGGTCTCTGTTCGCTTTCTGGTTGGGGTTTTAAGCTGGGAAAATTGGCTGCTGTTGTGGCTACCAATTCCCTGTCCCAATTATAAGACAGATGCTTAGACCACTCCTGGTCTAGAACTAGTTCCTCCTTACTATTACAGTGGTATATTTCTGTACCCACTGCACAAACCAAAATGTCCGGTTTGATTAATTCCCTTTGTTTCCTTTTTTGAGATTCTTGGAGTTCTTGATACAAGTGAAGCGATCGCCCTGTGGAGTAGACAATTTTTGTACCATGTTGACTGCGATGGAGTTGTAAATCGTCCAAAAGCTTTACCATAGCTAGGTCATTACCTACTAAGGTATGGTCTAGATCACTGACAAATAGGAATTTTGCACACACATTATTAGGCCCTAATGTAAAAACACTATCCGCTCAAGATAGTATCATAATTTCCGTCATATTTTTGGGAAGTGGGAAGAATTCTTCTAGGTATCCTATTTTTAAAAATGAAAATTGTTGGAATTCCCCGCCAGGAGTGGCACAATTGGCCAAGATTCTGCTATCCTAGATTAGTTCATTAAATTCCGCACATCCAGGGATTCGGGTGTTTCCGCTGTAGAAATACGCCTGGATGGAGGTTTAACCCGAATAGGAGTGATTAAATATGCCCGTAGTTTCTTTGGCTCAAATGATGGAGTCAGGAGTTCACTTTGGTCATCAAACCAGACGTTGGAACCCCAAAATGTCTCCCTACATATACACTGCTCGCAATGGAGTACATATCATTGACTTAGTGCAAACAGCACAGTTGATGGATGATGCATACAATTATATGCGAAGTCAAGCAGAGCAAGGAAAAAAGTTCCTGTTTGTAGGCACAAAAAGACAAGCAGCAGGGATTATTGCCCAAGAAGCTAACCGTTGTGGTTCTCACTATATTAACCAGCGTTGGTTAGGTGGAATGCTCACCAACTGGGCAACGATTAAAACCAGAGCAGACCGTCTAAAAGATTTAGAACGACGAGAAGAAAATGGTGCCTTAGATTTATTGCCAAAGAAAGAAGCATCAATGCTGAGGCGAGAAATGTCTAAGTTACAAAAATACCTGGGTGGCATTAAGAACATGCGAAAAGTACCCGACGTGGTGATAATTGTTGACCAACGACGGGAGTATAATGCGGTTCAGGAATGTCAAAAACTGAGTATTCCCATTGTTTCCATGCTGGATACCAATTGTGATCCAGATACCGTAGATATTCCTATTCCAGCCAATGATGATGCTATTCGCTCTATTAAGCTGATTGTAGGCAAATTGGCAGATGCCATTTATGAAGGTCGTCATGGTCAACTAGAAGTAGAATCTGATTATGAAGAGTACGAAAGTGCTGAGGAAGATTACGAATACGATGAATCGGAGTTTGTAGACTCTTTCTCAGATGACGATGATGAAGAATAATAAAAATTGAGAGTTTGGGATCAGGTAGATCACTTGATCCCATAATCCCAAAATTTATCAACCTGGTAACTCTTGTCGTGACAATTAACAACGTAATTAACTAAGTATTCAATCGCAACAAAATTGAGGAAACATGGCAGAAATATCAGCAAAACTCGTGCAAGATCTACGCCAGAAAACTGGTGCAGGCATGATGGACTGTAAAAAAGCTCTAAATGAAACTCAGGGCAATATAGACGAAGCTATAGATTGGCTAAGGAAAAAAGGTATTGCTTCAGCAGGGAAGAAAAGCGATCGCGTGACTGCAGAAGGGTTAGTAGACATCTACACTACACCGGATAAGAGTGGGGGAGTGATAATAGAAGTTAACTGCCAAACAGATTTTGTAGCTAGGAATGACGCTTTTAAGTTATTAGTTAAGAATTTAGCTAAACAGGCGGTAAATGCTGACAATGTGGCCTCTTTGCTGGACCAACCGTACATTGAAAAGACCGATGTGACGGTAGATGAGTATATAAAGGAAACCATTGCTACCTTGGGTGAAAATATTCAGGTGCGTCGTTTTGTGAATTTTTCTTTGGAAGGTGCACCGGGAGCAATAGATGGATATATTCACACTGGTGGTAGAGTAGGTGTGTTAGTTTCCATTGGTGTTGACACAGAAACCGCTGCAAAAAACGAAGAATTGCAAAGCCTGGCTAAGAATACTGCCATGCAGGTAGCAGCTTGTCCCAATGTTGAATATGTAAGTGTGGATAAAATTCCTGACCAGGTTGTCGAAAAGGAAAAAGAGATTGAAATGGGTAAGGAAGATCTAGGCAATAAACCAGCCAACATTAAAGAAAAGATTGTCCAAGGAAGGATTGACAAACGTCTGAAAGAAATGACCTTGTTAGATCAGCCTTATATCCGGGATCAAAATATTTCCGTGGCGGAACTAATCAAGCAAGTGGAATCAAAAGTGTCAGAGCCAATTAAAGTACATCAGTTTGTGCGTTATATCTTAGGTGAAGGCATTGAAAAGCAAGAAAGCAACTTTGCGGAAGAAGTAGCTGCTCAAATTGGCGCTAAGTGAGTTGGTTGTTAGGATAGACTGAAACCTCCCGGATTGATCCGGGGGGTGGCTCAAATTTATTATGACTTATTATATGTATGACAAGACCAGTAGAGCGAATAGAAGAAGACATCCACAACTTAAAACAAAACTTTAGTTCTGTAGCAACAGAACTGCAAAAAAATTATGGTGATTATCTAGTTCAATTAGGAGAATCCATACACAAACAATTAATTTTAGCTGTTTACCATTTATGTACTCACGGATATCCAGAGAAGTTCTTACATCTATCCCTTAACCAACGTCAACAACTACAACAAAGTGCCCGTCAACTGGGAAGAAAAGCTGCCCAACAACTACTGGGTTACTTAGAAATAAACAAACCAGAGAATATGGAAAATACGGAAAATCCACAGGTTCCCCAGGTAGAATCCTTAGATTTTTCTAATCCCATGGAAGTGGTACAATGGCATCGCAATGTAGAAGAGGGGATACAAAACACACTAAAGACAGTTTCCTTAGAAGCTAACCTGCTGCTGCAAAAAGCAGGACTTTTACCCAAGAAATTACCAGAACCGATTTTAGCAGCAGCAGCTTCAGAAGCAACCACAGAAGTAATAGCAGGACCACCAAATTTGTTAAACTTGGTCATAGAAATTACTAATGAAAAAGAATCGGAAGATTCCACCTTCACCCAGTTAGTCACCGTCAATTTGCGATTGGGAGATGTTGAATTTGCCGATCAGAAACTATTAGAAAAGAGAAAGCAAATTCGTGTTATTTTGCTGCAAATTAACAACTTAGCTAAGGAGTATAATAAAAAACATCAAGAATTAAAAACAGCCCAAGCGGAATCCGCTTGGCGTGCTAGTTGGTTTGAGGATATTTGAGGATGATATTGAATCAATTAAGCTAATTGATAACTATGACTAATCAAACACCTGACTGGATAAGAATATATAAGGCATTATCAATAGAAGCCGATTCCGGTTTTGGGGATTTGGTAGGTAAACAATACCGCTTTAGTGAATTTATTAGTTTAACCTTTAGCCAGTTTCCACAGGGTTTACCAGGGGAAGAGAAATTACATTGGGATTATATAACCTCCCAATTTATCCAATATCCCCATTTAGCCATAGAAATTCGAGAGAAACTAGTCAAAGACTTAGGAACCTATCTGGGTCAGTTACAACACCGATTACAATCTCAACCAGATATGGAATCATCTCCATGGGAAAATCAACCAACTACCACCAGATTGGTGAAAACCACTCCCATTGTGAATGAAGTTAACCAGAAACCAGCTCCAAAAATCGATCAAAAACTTCGTGATTTACCCGAAATTGGCATCAAAAGAGCTGAAAATCTGTATCGGTTAGAATTGCTAACTGTGAGAGATCTGCTGTTTTATTACCCACGGGATTATATTGATTATGCACGTCAGGTAAATATTCGAGAATTAAAAGGAGGTGAAACGGTAACCATCATTGGGGAGGTCAGACGTTGTAATTGTTTTACCAGTCCTAAAAATCAGAAATTGTCAATTTTAGAACTGATGTTAAAAGACCAAACTGGACAAGTAAAGGTTAGTAGATTTTACGCTGGTTCTCGCTTTAGTAGTAAAGGTTGGCAAGAAGGTTTAAAGCGACGTTATACACCTGGCACCTTGGTTGCAGCTTGTGGGTTAGTCAAGCCTAGTAGATATGGACTAACATTAGATAATCCAGAAATAGAAGTCTTGGCCAATTCCGGGGATGCTATAGACTCTTTCACTATTGGTAGGGTTGTACCAATTTATAGTTTAACAGAGGGTGTGGTTGCTAACACAGTTAGACAAGCAGTAATGGCAGTTTTGCCCTCTGCCAAAAGTTTACAAGACCCTTTACCACCTGGTCTACGTAAAAAATACAACTTAATTGAATTAAAACAGGCAATTCCTAACATTCATTTCCCCCAAGATAGTGACACCTTGAAAATGGCTAGGAGAAGGTTAGTATTTGATGAATTTTTCTACTTACAAGTAGGTTTATTACAAAGGCAAAAACAAGCCAAAGCTAACCAAACTGGTGCTATTCTTACACCTAGTGGTAAATTATTGGATCAATTTCATGAAATTTTACCTTTTAAATTTACTAACGCCCAACAAAGAGTGATTAATGATATACTCAATGACTTACAAAAACCCACAGCCATGAATCGTTTGGTACAAGGTGATGTAGGTTCAGGTAAAACTGTTGTTGCTGTAGTGGCCATCTTAGCAGCCATTCAATCAGGTTATCAAGCAGCCTTAATGGCTCCTACAGAAGTATTAGCAGAACAACATTATCGTAAATTAGTAGCTTGGTTTAATCTTTTGCACTTACCAGTAGAATTACTAACTGGCTCTACTAAAACTAGCAAAAGAAGAGAAATTCACTCCCAATTAGAAACGGGAGAATTACCTCTTCTGGTGGGAACCCATGCTTTAATTCAAGACAAGGTGAAATTTCACCGTTTAGGTCTAGTCGTGATTGATGAACAGCACCGATTTGGCGTAGAACAAAGGGCTAAACTACAACAAAAAGGGGAACAACCTCACGTCCTAACCATGACTGCTACACCCATTCCCAGAACTTTAGCATTAACAGTACATGGAGATTTGGATGTAAGTCAAATTGATGAGTTACCACCAGGAAGACAACAAATCAAAACTTCTCTCCTCACAAGTCATCAAAGACCACAAGCTTACGATTTAATTAGAAGAGAAATTGCCCAAGGTAGACAAGTATATGTAGTTTTACCCCTGGTAGAAGAGTCGGAAAAATTAGATTTACGCTCAGCTATAGATGAATATCAAAAATTACAAGAAACTGTTTTTCCCACTTTTCAAGTGGGATTATTACATGGAAAAATGACTTCCGCAGAAAAAGAAGAAGCTATTAATCAGTTCCGAGATAACCAAACCCAAATTTTGGTCTCTACTACTGTGGTAGAAGTAGGTGTAGACGTACCTAATGCTACTGTAATGTTAATTGAACATGCGGAGAGATTTGGACTGTCCCAGTTACACCAACTGCGGGGGCGTGTAGGTAGAGGTATGGCCCAGTCCTATTGTCTCTTAATGAGTAGTTCCAGAAACCCGGATGCTCAACAACGATTGAAGGTTTTAGAGCAGTCACAAGATGGGTTTTTTATTTCTGAAATGGATATGCGCTTTCGCGGTCCAGGAGAGGTCATGGGAACTCGTCAATCTGGAGTAGCAGATTTTACTCTCGCTAGTTTAGTGGAAGATGAGGAAGTATTGCTCTTAGCGCGACAAGCAGCGGAGAAGGTGATTGACATGGATGTTAGTTTAGAGCGCTGGCCTTTGATGAAGGATGAGTTACAGTATAGGTATAAGCGTTTAATGGAAGGAGCAATTTTGACCTAGTGTTAATTAGTGTTAGTTTTTACTTGTCATGCTAATGCAAGAAATGCCTCACACCGGTCATCACCATTGATAAACCAAGCTCGTCAGCAGCTTTGATGGAATCTTGGTCTCGTAAGCTTCCTCCTGGTTGTACAATAGCAGTAATACCAGCAGCAGCAGCTGTTCTCACTGTATCATCGAAGGGGAAAAAACCGTCACTGGCTAAAACAGCACCTTTAGTTCCTGCTCCCGCTTGTTCTAGAGCTATTTTGGTTGAACCAACCCGATTCATTTGGCCTGCACCCACACCTAAAGTAGTTCTCTGTTTACTAATTACAATAGCATTAGATTTGACGTGCTTGCAAACTTTCCAAGCGAATAGTAATTCTGCCAATTCTTCTGGAGTAGGTTTAACTTTAGTGATAACTTGCCATTTAGCACTATCAGAAATTGTGTCATCAGCAGTTTGTACTAAAAGACCACCTGCTATTGCTTTGACTGTTTCCTTTGGTCCACTCCCTAGGTCTGGTAAAATTAAGACTCGGACATTACCCTTTTTATTTAAAATCTCTTGTGCTTCTTGATCACAATCGGGAGCAACTACGCATTCTAAAAATGTCTTAGTTAGTTCCAATGCGGTTAGAGTATCAATAGGGCGATTGAGGGCCACAATTCCACCGAAAGCCGATACACTGTCAGCATTGTAGGCATTTTGATAGGCGGTAAAAATAGTATCAGCTTCAGCAGTTCCACAGGGATTATTATGTTTAATAATTGTCGCTGCTGGCAGATCTGTAAATTCAGCAATAATTTGTCTGGCAGCTTCTAAATCTACTAAATTATTATAGCTAAGTTCCTTACCTTGTAACTTTATTGCTGTGGTCCAACCAGTTGGGTTACTACCTGTCCCATACCAAGTTGCAGGTTGATGAGGGTTTTCACCATAACGTAGAGTTTGAATTCGTTTACCCGAAATATTGTAGTTTTCTGTCAGGTCATTTTTGGATAAACTGGGGTCTTCTCTTTGTGAGAGATAAGTTGCGATCGCATGATCATAACTAGCTGTGTGCGAGAATCCCTGCAAGGCGCATTTTTGGCGAAATTCCCAAGAGACAGAGGCATTTTCGCGTAATTGCTGCAAATAACTACCATATTGTTCAGGATTACATAATACCGTTACATGGGCAAAGTTCTTTGATGCAGCGCGCAACATTGCTGGGCCCCCAATATCAATTTGTTCTACTGCTTGGGTTAGGGTGGTATCAGAGTGGGCAATAGTTTCTTCAAAGGGATATAGATTGACAACAACCAGATCAATGGGATGAATTTGATTGTTTTCCAGATCCATCATATCTTGAGGAATGTCACGTTGTGCCAAAATACCACCATGGACACGAGGATGAAGAGTTTTAACTCGTCCCCCTAATATTTCAGGAGATCCAGTGTAATCAGACACTTTAGTGACAGGTATTCCAGCTTCCTTCAGGGTTTTAGCTGTTCCTCCACTACTAACAATATCAAACTGAAATTCCTCTACTAAGGTACGGGCCAAGTCAATTATACCTGTTTTATTAGATACACTTATTAATGCCAGACGGGCCATAATTTCCTGGATTCCTTGGGGATAAAAAATTTGTGATAGAAAGTCATTTTACCAGGAATTATCCTGCTTGGGCCAGCTCCACAATATTACCATCTGGATCTTGGATAAAAATGGCGCGACGACCAGATGAGCTGGTTTGAAAGGTCACATTCTGGTTTTGTAGTTCTAGCTGTGCTGTAGTCAAATCTAGAACAGAGAAAGCCATATGGGGATTCAGACTCCATTTTTGATTTTGGTTTTGAGTAGGAACAGATGGAGCGAGAATTAAATGTATTTGATGGTGACCAATTTGATACCATACACCTGGATATTTCAGGGGGCGTTCAATTTTAGCCAGTCCTAATATGGTGCCATAAAATTGTTCTGACTTTTCTAAGTCAGTGACCAGTATGGTGGTGTGGATTAGTTGATTGATTTCCATTGTATTATTTAGAAACAGTTCCGGATTTGACAAAGAGAATTTGTGAAGAATTTAGCCATTGGGCATCAAATGCTCCCAAGTGGGTGGTCGTAATTAAAGTCTGAAACCGATCTTGAATAGCATCCAATAATTGATTTTGGCGCGAAAGATCTAATTCTGCCAACACATCATCCAATAATAGTAAAGGAGTATCATTAACCACTTCTTCAATTAACTGTAGTTCCGCCAATTTTAACGCTAAAACCAATGTACGCTGCTGACCTTGGGAAGCATATTGACGAGCGGGAGTTCCATTAACTATTAATTCTATTTCATCTCGGTGAGGTCCAACTAAAGTTGTACCCCGATGTAATTCTATAGGAGAATGCTGTTGCACTCTGTCCAAAAAAAATTGTGGTAATTCTTCATCTATTAGTATTGGTACATTGGGCATATAATTGATTTCTAGTTTTTCCGTTTTACCGCTAATGCTCGAATGCCAATTAGTCGCAATGGGTGCTAGTCTCTGAATTGCCCTATTTCGCCTTCTCATAACTTTTGTTCCCGTAGTGACTAACTGCGCATCCCAAATTGCTAATTCAGAATCATGATTTTTGATTCCCTTCTGTTGACTAGTTTTTAAAAACGCATTACGTTGACGCAGAACCTGGTTATATTGATGTAAGATATGGGCATATAGGGGTTCCAACTGCACTAAAAGAGTGTCCAGCCAAGTCCGACGAATGGCGGGACTACCCCTAACTAATTCTAAGTCTAAACTAGAAAATTCTACGGCATTTAAAATACCCAGAAAATCCATTTGTCTGCGAACCTTCTCCCCATTTATAGCCACGCTGCGACGACCATTTCGACGCAAATGTAAGGTTAAGTCATTCACTCCTGTGATTCTTTCTAATATGGCACTGACTTGTGCTATTTCTGCACCCTCCTGAATAAAATCACGATCCTTACCCAAACGATGGGATCTTAATGTGGCCAATAACTCTACTGACTCCAATAAATTAGATTTTCCCTGGGCATTATTACCAACTAAGATGGTTTTCGGCGCTGTAAACTCAACTTTTTGTTCCTGGTAATTGCGAAAATGTCGCAGCTCTAAAGATTGTAAATACATTTTGATCTGGAAGATTTAACCCATTTCCCCATTTGCCCAATTAACCCTTAAACATTCTTCTTACCCATAAACCGGAAGCATATTTTTTCGCACTCAACCCAAACAAACATTAAGGCACTAAACCCTATACAGATGAACAACTCATGCAAAGGTAAATAATGGGTACCAAAGAAATCCCTCAGAGGTGGAACATAGATTAACAACAACTGTAAAATAGTTGTTGCAATTACTGCTCCTAACACAAATATATTGGATAGGGGATTCATTTCAATTGTCAGTTGGTTATTAGAACGAATGGCGATCGCATGGCCCATTTGCGCGATACACAAAGAGGTAAAAACCATAGTTTTCCAGCGTTCAGGACTCAGACCATCTCCCGTTGCGGACTTAACATGGAAATAAGCCCATTCCATCAGAATAATAGTAATGATGGCAAATACAATGCCAATGCGAACCATGTAAGATCCCAGTCCTCTGGCAAAAATACTTTCTCGGGGACTAAAGGGGGGGCGCTGCATCACATCCGGTTCCGGGGGTTCCACAGCTAAAGCCAAAGCTGGTAGACCATCAGTTACCAGGTTCATCCACAGAATTTGTAAAGGGGTGAGGGGAACACCTCCCAAACCTAAAATTGGTGCTGCTGCAATGGTGAGAACCTCACCTATATTACTGCCCAAAATGTACTTAATAAACCGTCTAATATTCGTGTAAACTACTCTACCTTCTTTAGTAGCTGCTACTATGGTGGCAAAATTATCATCTAACAACACCATATCGCTAGCTTCCTTGCTCACATCCGTACCAGTAATGCCCATTGCAATACCAATATCAGCCTGTTTAAGAGCAGGAGCATCATTTACCCCATCACCTGTCATGGCCACAAATCTACCGCGTCTTTGTAATGCTTGAACAATGCGTAATTTGTGTTCCGGAGAAACTCTAGCGTAAATGCTGACTAAATCTACCTGGTCTTCTATTTCCTTGTCACTCATTCGTTGTAAATCTTGACCGGTAACCACCCTAGCATCCTTATCAGCAATACCCAGATCCACAGCGATCGCCCGTGCGGTTAACTGATGGTCACCAGTAATCATAATGGGGCGAATTCCAGCTTGACGACATTCTGCGACAGCTGCACGTACTTCTGGGCGGGGTGCATCCAACATACCCACCAAACCTAACCACACCAACTCATTTTCCGAGGTATCCTCCGATGCTTCTGGTGGGATTTCCCGTAAAGGTTTATAAGCCAAACCCAGAACTCGTAAACCCTGGGAAGCCATTTGGTCATTGGCAACCAGAATTTGACTACGTTGTTCCTCTTCTATGGGAAAACTTCCATTACCCAAGTAAATTTGATTACAGCGAGCTAAAGTTAATTCCGGGGAACCTTTAGTGAACATTAAATAGGGTTCTGAACTGACAAATCCAGCTATTATGGGGTCAACATCACTAATACCAGGATTACCAGTGGCCACTTCCTGTATTTGAGAGATTACGCTCATGCGTTTGCGTTCCGAAGAAAAGGGAAACTCACACACCCGGGGTAATTTGCTATTCCACTGATCTCTTTCAATACCAGCTTTCCCCGCCAAGGTCATTAAAGCTCCTTCAGTGGGGTCTCCCAAAATTGCCCATTCTCCAGCTTCCTTTTGTAGTACGGAGTCATTACATACAGCACAGGCCACTAATAAACCAGATATTTCTGGATGTTCCTCTAAATCAATATTCTGCCCTTTTAATTGAAAATTACCCAGGGGAGCATAACCTTCCCCTGTAACTCTAAAACCTTTTTGATTGGTGTAAACTGACTGCACCACCATTTTGTTTTGAGTTAGAGTCCCGGTTTTATCAGAACAGATAGTGGTTACCGATCCCAAGGTTTCCACTGCTGGGAGTTTGCGAATTAAAGCCTGATGACGGACCATGCGTTGAGTTCCCAAAGCCAGAGTTACGGTAATTACCGCAGGTAACCCTTCTGGAACCACTGCTACCGCCATGCTGAGGGATACTTCCAGCAGTTCTTGTATATTACTAAAACCACGCGCTTGGATAATACCAGCTAAAACAACAATCGCTACTAATATTAAAGAACCGGTGACTAACACATTACCCAATTGGGTCATGCGCTGCTGCAAAGGAGTGGGTTCACTATCCACCGACTGGAGCATAGCAGCTATTTTTCCCAGCTCCGTTGTCATCCCAGTATTAGTGACCACAACCTTGGCACGACCTTGAACTACTTCTGTTCCCTGAAAAACTAAATTTAGGCGATCGCCCAATGCAGCATCTTTAGGCAAGGTAAGTACAGCTTGTTTACTTACTGCTTCAGCTTCACCGGTCAGGGCGGACTCTCTGATTTGCAGGTTTGACTGTTCCAGTAAACGTCCATCAGCAGCTACCTGCACTCCTGCTTCCAGCAACATCACATCACCGGGTACAAGGTCTTTCCCTGCTATATCCGCTAATTTGCCATTGCGAAGTACACGCACTGAGGGAGATGATAGCTTTTTCAAAGCTGCTAAAGCTTTTTCTGCTCGGCTTTCTTGGACATATCCAAGTACACCATTAAGAATCACAATTGCCATAATTGCAATTGTATCTTTAAAAGGAACTTCCCCTAACTTTAAGGTCCCCTGTTGTAGGGACAAAAAGTCCAAAAAACCAGAAATGAAGGCCACACCAATCAGCATCAACAACATGATGTTAGTGAACTGGTCGAGGAGAATTTGCCAGGGACTACGTCCACCGTGTTCTTCCAGTTCATTAGAACCATACTTGAGTAAACGTTCTTCAACTTGGGATGGTGTTAAGCCATCATCAGCATTACTGTCAAGCAGCTCTAAAGCTTTATCTATCTCTAAACTATGCCAAACTGCGGCATCTTCAGGCAAAGAATGGGCAGACATTGTGTAAGTTTGTGTAAGTTACGGGAAATGGTTACAAAATTCGATCATAATTGAGTGATGGCAGAAATTCCATCAAATACCCTATTGGTGAGGTAGTTACTGTAAACAGTGGAGACCACCAATAGAATAATATGAATAATATGACGGAATAATATGAGTTTGATACTCCCTAATTTCAATGTTAGCCAGATGTTTGGGCAAAAAACAATTCGACCAGTGACTGCTGCTACCATCCATGGTATCGCTTTTATTAAAGATCAACTTCTTGCCATTGACTCCCTCAAGGGACATTTACTCCAAATTGACCCGGTTTCCGACAATAGTAAAATTCTCAATCCTCACCAGGTAAAAGAATTTACTGATGTCACTGGTTTAGCAGTTTGGGAAGACACCCTTTGGGTTACCCGTGGTAATAGCGTCTATTTATGTAAACTAAACTCCCTGGGTTTGGAACATTTTGCCACCTTACCATATAATGCTGATGGCATTGCTGTTTGGGATGCCACTGTTTATATTAGCTGTCAAAGAATGGGTTATATCCTGATTTTTGACAGGGACACACGTAAAGAAATTACCCGATTCTACGCCCCTGGAGTAGGTAAACAAAATTTAGCAGTCAGTCAGGAAACCCTTTGGATCTGCGATCGCACGGAACAAACTGTCTACTCAATGGATCGGGCCACTGGAGAAGTTCGTTTTAGTGTCCTTACTCCCTTTGCATCTCCAACTGGTATTGCCATATACCATCAAGACCATACAGATAAAGATATTTTATACGTCTCCTATTCTTTGGAGGAGCCTTACATTCGTGACAATCCTAATGCTGATCCTAATCACGAATTAACCTATCGGGACGTAACCTTTATTCATCCATTGCACTATCATTATGATTCAGATAAACGCTATGGACTATCTAATGGTTATTTGGTGGAAATGTCCTATGTTGAAGAAATTGCTCCCCTAGAAGAAGTTTACTTAACCGATATTGAATGGCGTATTGCACTCCCATCGGAAACTGAAAGGCAAAAAGTCAAACAGGTAGAGCCCATTGGTCTACCCTTCACCGAAGAGGTAATTTCCGGACAAAGGATTGCAGTGTTCAAATTTGATACCCTTGTTCCCGGTGAAAGGCATATATTTGGGTGGAAGGCACTATTGGAAGTACGAGGTATTAAGTATCGTATTACTCCCAAAGATACGGAAGAAATTCCAGAACCAAACTTGGAATTACAGACACGCTATTTAGTAGATGACGACGATTTAGCGATGAATACGGTCATCGTGCGCCGTGCTGCTCATGAAGCTGTAGGTTCAGAAACCAACCTGCTGCGCAAAATGTATAGCATTCGCAACTACGTTTATGATGAACTATCGTATGGAATCAAACCCCATATAGACACACCCGATATAGTGCTAGATCGAGGAGTTGGTTCCTGTGGAGAATACGTAGGTGTATTACTAGCTTTATGTCGTTTAAATGGCATTCCCTGTCGCACAGTGGGTAGATATAAATGTCCACCCTACCCAGAATTAAAAGGCGTTCCCCTGCAACCGGACTTTAATCACGTGTGGTTAGAGTTTTACATTCCCAATTTTGGTTGGTTACCCATGGAATCCAATCCAGACGACATTGGAGATTATGGTCCCTACCCCACCAGATTTTTCATGGGTTTATGTTGGTACCATATTGAAATTGGTAAAGGGGTTTCCTTTGAAACCATAAGCAGCAATGGTCAAAGATTAACCAAGGAAGAGTTATCCATTGGTGAATTAGCCATTAACCACATTCGGTTTACCATCCTCAAGGAATTACCACCCATAGAATTCTCAGAGCATAAAGACCAGGAAGAAAATGTCAGTCCCAATGGAATGGTTTGATCAACATCTGAAATAATCAAGAACAGTAGAGTAATCATAATCTACAACAGAGAGAACGTAGGTTGGGTTGAAGTATGAAACCCAACGCCCGCATGGGTCAAACCCATCCTACACATAATTGTGCCTCCCTACTTAGAGTAATCATAATCTACAAGAGAGAGTAGTAAAATGAGTAATCCTAGCAATTCTGGTAAAATCAAATTTGGTACAGACGGATGGCGGGGAATTATTGCCGATGATTTTACCTTTTCTAATGTTAGAAAAGTAACTAGAGCAATAGCAGCCTATCTGGAAACTGCCTACGATAAGAGTAGACCTGTTTTAATTGCCTACGACACAAGATTTCTCGCTGATGAGTTTGCCAGAACCTCCGGAGCAGTCTTGGCCGATTTAGGTTGGAATGTGAAAATTACCGTTCGAGACTGTCCAACACCAGTCATAGCTTACAATGCAAAACATCTGAATTCCGCAGGTGCTTTGATGTTTACCGCTAGTCATAATCCAGCTCCCTATTGTGGAATTAAATACATACCAGATTATGCAGGTCCAGCTACCCCAGAAATTACGGATACGATTGTCGCCAATATAGAAACGGCATCGGACGAATTACCGGGATCTAATCCATCAGGCACAATTTCCACCTTTGATCCTAAACCTGCTTACCTTGATTTCATCTACAAATTACTGGACGTAGAAAAAATTAGGAGTGCCAATTTAAAGGTTAAATATGATGCCCTGTATTCCACATCCCGTGGTTATTTAGACGAGGTATTGCAGTATTGTGGAACCCAACTGGAAAGTTTCCACACCTGGAGAGATGTGTTATTTGGCGGGGGTATGCCAGAACCTAAAGGTGACCAACTGGTAGAACTAGTGGAAGCTGTTAAAAACGAGAAAGCTGATTTAGGTTTAGCAACGGATGGTGATAGCGATCGCTTTGGGATTGTAGATGAGCTGGGTAACGTGCTGACCCCCAATACAGTATTATTGGTTTTAGCCAGACATTTAATCAAAAACAAAGGTAAAAGTGGTGCCATAGTGCGAACCGTAGCGACTACCCACCTATTAGATAATTTTGCAGCCAAATATGGTTTGCCAATTTATGAAACCGCTGTGGGTTTTAAGTACATAGGCGAAAAAATGCGGGAAACCACCGTGTTAATTGGAGGTGAAGAGTCCGGTGGTTTAAGTGTGATTGGGCATATTCCGGAAAAGGATGGTGTATTAGCTGATATGCTAGTAGCAGAAGCTATAGCATACGAGGGTAAACCATTAAGTCAATTAGTTCAGGAAGCCATAGCAGAAGCGGATGGACCGCTATACAACAACCGCTTAGACTTACACCTAACGGAAGCTCACAAAAATGCTGTAATTAAATCCTACACCCAAAATCCCCCTTCCCAAGTAGCTGGTATTAGCGTTAAGGAAGTAGGTAGAAAGGATGGAATTAAACTGTATTTAGCAGAGGGTAGTTGGATCCTATTGCGTCCATCAGGTACAGAACCCCTGGTCAGAGTTTATATAGAAACCAACTCCCCAGAAAAACTGGGTGAGATTGCTAAGACCATGGAAGCAGAAATTGCTCAGTTAGCATAGTGAATAGGGATTGGGTCACGAGCGAAAATTCTACCTTTTGACCCCCCAACTCCTTTTTAATTCCTCAACCATGAAAAACCTCCCCAGTCTATTTACACTATTTCTATCAGTAGTTCTAGCTACTTGGATTCTGGCGATCGCGTTAATTTCCGTACAAAATGCCACACCAATATCCCTACGATTTTTAGTTTTTCAATCTATACAAGTTCCCTTTGGGTTAATGTTAGCCTTTTGGGTAGTGGTCGGTTTAATTACCGTATCATTTGGGCAATTGTTGGGGAACATGGGGGGATCTGGGAATTCCGCTGATGAGGAAGGGGACTTTTTTGTGGATGAGGATTTTCGGTAGAAGATAAGGTTCGGTAAACCGAACCCTGGAATTCCGGTTAAGGTTTTCAATTATGGTTTTGAATAATCCTGAGCGGGTGGGACAATTTTCCAATTATTTAATCCCTGGTCAATATCCCTCAAAACCTGTAAATCATCCTCCACCTTATTATTACTATCCGGTGAGTCACCAGAACCTTTCTCCAAAAAGTTAAAAGCTCTTCTAAATTCTTGGGGAGTAGCAGTAACGGGTGCGTCAAAATGACAGGGAATAATCCGTGCAAAATCCCACTTCGCTACCCGGTTTGCCCAATTTATAGTTACTTGGGGAGCCCTGTTTAAAATTAGGGTTCGCAAAACGGGAGCAACAAAAATTTCTCCTCCCCTGGTGAGCAACTCATAAGACTCTTCCCAGTCTGGTTTCCAGCGGAAGGGGAAAAAACCAAAATAATTTCTCAAATTGCGCTGGGACAAATTTTTGGCATCTTGCCATATATCCTTCCATGGAGGTATATCCACCACACTGGGACGGAAATAAAAAGCAAAGAGAGCAGTTCTTTGCCACCCTTTCCGTCGGTTTTGTAAACTATCAGGAACATTATCACCTCCTTTTTCCTGAGCATGGTAAAGTAGGGGAAATGGATCCAATTGAATTATTGCTGGTGGATCCACAGAAACGGAAACTATTGTGTCCGTAACCATTAAAGTGCGGGATTGCTTATGGAAGAGAGCCACTTCTCCAAATTTGCCTAGTCCCAAATTAATTGGTCCAAGGATAGCATAATCAAACTCATCACCAAAGGGAGTCTCATAAGGATCTTCAGGTAATATTTGGGTGCGCCTCCCTGGTAGACCTAACCAACTCAAAGGTAAATTCAGGGGAAAACTCCACTGTTCGGGAGCTACAAAAACCCTTGCTCGACTAAATTCCCTAGCAAACGGTCCCACAAACACCTTATGCTCAAGTCCAGAGACTGTAGGCAAAATAATGTACTTTACATCTCCATGCAAGGACACTAATTCATTTACTAATTTAATGCACTCCCTAGTGGGAGCAACAGGTGCATATACTAACAAACCACCTTGTGCCAACCTAATCACCGTCATGCGGATGGGTACAACCACATAAAAAACCCCCTGGATTTGATCAAAGGTCCAGATAGTATCCTTAACCACCTCTTGACGAACAGTGCGACGTTGATTGTAGGGATAAATAGGGAGAACACCCCAAAACTTCCATAAATAGGGGTTGCTCCCATGGGAATCAAAATTTATATTATCTTTGTCTGGTATTATCTTCACCTTGAACCACCTTGTCAATTAGTTTGAAAAATGTTCTGCACCATTTTTTTCTCACTCTTGCTAGCTGCAACATCTAATTCAGCTATCTCACCATTATTTAAAAACCAACCCAAAGCTCCCAAGTTTTGTTTTGCTTGCTCTCGATTTTTAGCACCAGGAATAGGAATTGTTCCCTTACAGATACACCAATTAATAGCTACTTGACCCATGGTTTTACCTCGATTATTTGCTATTTCTTCTAAAGTTCCCAAAAGTCCCTTAATACCCGGTAACATTTGTCGAAATAAAATTCCCCGTATTCCTTTGGGCAATTGGCCGTTTTCTCGGAACTTACCCGTAAGTAAACCTAATGCTAAGGGACTATAGGCAATTAATTTAATCCCCAAACTATCACAAACATCTTTTAAACCCAATTCCGTTACCGGATAGGTTGATAACAAAGAATATTGTACCTGTAGACTTGTTATAGGTATACCTCTTTCAGCAAATCTTTTGTGTACCCATAAAAGTCTTTTAGTTCCGTAATTAGACAGTCCCACACCTTTGACCAAACCCTGTGCATATAAGTCAGCCAAACCATCCAATAAGCCTAATTCTTGCCAAGGTGCATAATTGGCTGTTGACCAGTGCATCTGAACTAAATCAACATTTTTACCTAGTCTTTTAGCGGAAGCATCACAAGCAGAAATAATGGATTTTCTCGTCCATCTCCAAGGATAAGCTGCTAATTTTGTCGCAATACAAATATCGCGTTGATTCAGTCTCTCTGGATGGGAATGCTCATAGTCTCTGCTGAATTTTCCTAACAGTATTTCACTTCTTCCCTTGAGTTTTCCCGTTCCATAGGAATCTCCTGTGTCAAACAGGGTGACACCATTATCTACACAAAGATTAAATACCTCTTGTAATTGCTCATCCATGCTTTGTTTGTATCCCCAAAGCAGTTGATTCCCCCAAGACCATGTCCCACATCCCATACTGGGTAATGATATTAATTGATTGGTTGCCATATGAATTGAAATGTTTACACCACTCTCGGTAAAATTATAAGCTCTTGTGGAACAGGATTGTATAATAAGGAATTTAAGTAACCGAGCGATCGCCTTCTGAGGTAATTTACCACAATAACATGGCAAAAATAAGAAAAAATTATATTTATAGGAGGTTGAGATAAGTTTTTTCGTGGTCGAAGGGGTAGGAATGTGATAGCATAGTCACTCCTGAAATGGCGCAAAATCTTAGTGTAGGTTGGGTTGAGGAACGAAACCCAACATTTTTATCCACCCACGGGGAATATCAGGTGTTGGTGGTCGTAGGGAGGATATTAGATGGGATTGACAAACAGCTCTGGAAATAAAATTTCAACCTACTTGCGAGATTTACAAAATGAAAACTCTAATTATTGACAACTATGACTCTTACACTTTCAATCTCTATCAATTAATTGCCGAAGTTAATGGAGAGTATCCGATTGTAGTATACAATGACCAAATAGCATGGGAAGAACTACAAAAGTGGGAATTTGATAATATTGTGATTTCACCAGGTCCTGGTCGTCCTGAGAACTTAAAAGATTTTGGCATTTGTCATCAAGCTATTCAAAATACAAAAGTTCCGCTTTTAGGTGTGTGTTTAGGACATCAGGGACTGGGTAATGGGTATGGAGGAAAAGTTATTCATGCACCAGAAGTTCATCATGGTCGCTTGAGTGATGTTTATCATCATGGAACTGATGTTCTTACAGGAATTCCTTCTCCTTTTTCTGTGGTGCGTTATCATTCCTTATTAGTTGCAGATGACTTACCAGACTGTTTAGAAAAGGTGGCCTGGACAGAAGACAATTTGATTATGGGAATACGTCATCGTTCTTTACCACGTTGGGGTGTGCAGTTTCATCCAGAGTCAATCTGTACTGAATATGGACATACTTTATTTGAGAATTTTAAAGAGATTACCCATAAATTTAACCAAGATAATAACAAAAATATGACTAAGAAATATTGGATGATAAATAATCAAAATGCACCTTTATTAACCAATTTTTCTGAACAAAAACAGCAACAAAAGTTTGAAATTCGTACACGCAAATTAAGTTTTTGTCCTAATACTGAGCAAATGTTTGTACATTTGTTTGGCGAATCAACCAATGCTTTCTGGTTAGATAGTAGTCGGGTTGAACCTGGTCTTTCTCGCTTTTCTTTTATGGGAGATAGTAGTGGTGAAAACAGTCTATTGATTCGTTATCAAACACAATCTCAAGAACTAACAATTACAAAATATGATCAGATCAGTTTGAAGAAAGAGGGAATTTTTGAGTATCTCAAGGGGGAACTAGAACAAAGACACTGTAAATCTGATGATTTACCCTTTGATTTTAACTGCGGGTTTGTGGGTTATTTTGGGTATGAATTAAAGGCAGAATGTGGAGTCAAATTAAAGCATCATTCTACCTTACCTGATGCTATGTTTTTGTTTGCCGATCGCATGATTGCCATTGATCATCAAGAACAAACTGTTTATTTACTTTTCCTAACTGTGTCAGGAGAAACAGCTTCAGCAGAAACCTGGTTTACATGGATGGAACAACAGCTTAAAAATCTACCTCCTCTGTCTCCTGTTATTACTGAAAAGAAAGAAACACCAGTGAATTTTCGATTAAGTCGATCTGAAAAAACTTATCTTGATGATATTCAGAAAAGTTTAGTCGAAATTCACGAAGGAGAAACTTATCAAGTTTGTTTAACCAATCAAATTAAAACAAATACCACTCCTGACCCACTGGCATTTTATCGCACCTTACGTTCAATTAATCCTGCTCCCTACTCGGCATTTTTGCGTTTTGGTAATCTAGCGATCGCCTGTTCATCTCCTGAACGATTTTTAAAAATTGATCCTCAAGGTTGGGTAGAAACTAAGCCCATTAAAGGAACACTCCCACGCGGAAAAACACCAGAAGAAGATTTTATCCTGGGTGAAAGATTACGCAATAGCGAAAAAGATCGGGCGGAAAATTTGATGATTGTGGACTTACTTCGTAATGATTTAGGAAGAGTTTGTGCAGTTGGTACTGTTCATGTTCCCAAATTAATGGAAGTAGAAACTTATGCCACTGTACATCAACTGGTAACAACTATTCGGGGTTATTTACGTGAAGGAATGACTGCTATAGATTGCATTCGTAATGCTTTCCCTGGTGGTTCAATGACGGGGGCTCCAAAAATCAGAACTATGGAAATTATTGACCGATTAGAACAAGAAGCAAGAGGAGTATATTCAGGAGCGATCGGCTTTTTGGGTTTGAATGGTTCAGCTGATTTAAACATTGTGATTCGTACTGCTGTTATAACACCCGAACAAACTTCCATCGGGGTTGGTGGTGGTATTGTCGCACTTTCAGATCCCCAAATGGAGTTTCAAGAAACACTCCTCAAAGGAAAAGCATTGATTAATACTATGATGCTCACTATTCAAGGAACAGCACTTTCTGATAATTACCAAAAAGTTGGGGAGTGCGATCGCTTTGAGTGTTGATCGTTCCTAAATCCAACTCCTAAACCACATACGTAGCCAATAATCTGCTGATGAAAGTGGTAACCCTAAATAAATTGGTAACCAAAAAATAAAAGCAGCTATTGTGGAACTAGTAACAGTCCAACCTAAAATACGCATTGACTTATAACTACTTCGTAAACAACAATCCACAAACCAAGCTAGAGCCAAAAATACAAATACTAAAGCACTCATATAGTGATAAATAAATACACAGCGACTCACCCTCACCCAAGGGAATAAATTAGCAGCATAATTAATAACTACATATAAACCAATCCAAGTATCCACACTGATATTCCTGGGGATAAATAATCGTTTTTGTTGAATTGATGGAAGAACAATGCCAATAAATACAATTTGTAACAACAATATAATTGCAGTAATTCCAAACCACCACAAAAGAGGATTACCCATGGCGTGAACATCATAAATTACTTTGCCAGATGCAGCTGGTAAGGGTGGTCCAAACACAGGTAGGGGATCCTGAAAACTTTGGCTTTTCTGATAAAAATAAGCCATGGGTCGAGTCATTAATGGCCACTTATACCATGGAGCACAATAAGGATGAACACTGGAATCATTACCCCCTAAATGAAGATGAAAGTTCAAAATTTGTTGATGAACTTCTATAAATCCATAACGACGATCAAGTTGGAGGTGGGGAATCCAAATCAGACTATATGTAATCAGGGGAATAATTCCCAAAAAAAATCCCATCTCCCAAATATTTATCTGGGTAATTTTTGCCAAGGGAATTCTCACCATATCTGGCTCGTTTTTCACCCTTAATTCTTCGTTTGATTCTTGATAGAATCCTTGGTTTGGTTCATTTTTGCCAGGTTGTAACCACCTAATTATCCAGCCCACTATCCACATTCCATAAACACCTAGTAGAAACCACAATCCATTCCATTTTGTGGCTAAGGAAGCACCAAAGCAAATTCCTGCTACTAGTAATTTTATTAATTTCTCCCACTTTTGCCCAGGTCTTTTTTCTAATGCCAACAATAAAAACCATTGCCCAAGTAAGCCAAATAATACTATATATATATTACTCAAAGCATAACGAGATTCTACTAAAAATAAACCATCTAAAGCTGTAAATAAACCTGCTAATAGTGCAAAACCACGACGATAACTTAACTGATAACTCAAAAAAATAGCTATCACCGGAATCAAAGAACCTGTTAATGCGTTTGCCCAACGATAACTCCAAGAAGATAATAGGGAACCCGTCAAACTATTAAGACTATTTTGCCAGAAGGGAATATGACTACCTATCCAAATTCCTAGACCAATTAGGTACTGACTCAAGGGAGGATGAGCATTAAAAAATGGCGTTTTTGTTAAATAGTTGTTGCCAAATTGTGCAAAGTAAACCTCATCAAACACCAAGGTATTAAATCTAGCCAATCCCCAAAACCGTAAACCGACGGCGAATATAAATATTCCTAGTATACTGAGACGAAATGTTCTTTTGGTCATTATTTTTTCATGGTTAAGTTAAATTTAATCCTAACTTAGCTTTTTTGTGATATAACTGTGATATAATAAGGCGCTGTTGGCTATCGTCCCACTCTCTCTAAAGCTATAAATTTTTCCCTGGGATAACCGAGAAAAATTAACCATAATTTGAGATAATGTAGCAGATTTTAATCGGGGTGTTAATGATCTATTACCGCGCTCTATGGATAACCCAGAGTATAACTCTCTGGGTATGTAGAAGTTCAAGGTCAAATCAAAAATCCAGAATTTTCTGGTGAGAGCATAAAAAGTCAATTTTTTCTGACCAGGATATTACCAATTAATAAGGGTGATCTATCATTATGACCAAGTATGATAAAATCTTTAATTCCTCAGCATTTACAACTGAATCCCTAAATTCAGAGGAAGCAGTAGCAGCTATAGCAATTATTAGTGCAGCTGTTGACTGTACTATAGAAGATATAGACACGGAAAGTTTAGCGGATATTTTACTAGAATTTCAGGTTTTTGATGGGTACTCTCAAGAGGAAATCTTAGAACTGGTCAATAGACTAGTAATTATTGCTCAGGAGGAAGGATTAGGTTCCCTATTTAATACTGCCAATACAAGTTTAAAAAGTGATACAGTCTTGGACGCGTTTGCTGCTGGTGTAGTAATGCTATTGGAAGAAGAGAGTATCACTATACCTAAAGAAAAACAGTCATATATTAAACAACTACAACAAGCCTTAGAATTGCAGGATATAGAAGCTGAGGAAGTTATTAGAGAGGTAATAGCAGTAATAGAAGATCCACAAAATATAGAAGATACACAAGAATTAAAACAACCAGAAATCATAGTAGATGAGTTAGGACAGGAAATATACCAATCTCCTTCAAATAATTTCAGAGTTCTTGTACCTGTAACATCAGAACGAGGAGGAAAAATTGTTAGTCAACAGGGAATGGTTGGTTTCTCTGACAGTGGGGGAACTTTTATCAGAATTGATTACTATCCCCTTACTAAAGAACATTTAGAAACTATGGAGGAACAAGGACAAGAAACATATCTCCACTCTGTTTTAATTGAAAGATATTTACCTCAAGCTATTTTGAAAAACATCCTGGGCGCAGAAATTAAGTATACTGAGTACCTACAGGATAGCTTACTCCAAGATACTTTAAGTAGTTATTATTATGTATTAGTGGACATGCCTAAAGGCTCAAGCATTTCCCAAAGGGAAAACAATGGTAACCCAACAAGATTAGATGCATACCGTGGTTTATTGACATTCACTAATGGCAATTTTCTGTATATAGTTAGCAGTCAACGAACATTTTTTACTGGTGACCTTCGAGGTTCCATTCTAGATGAAGCTGAGGACATGAAGCAGAATATTTTAGAGTTTATTGAGACCATGGATTTTGGACTATAGTTAGCTGCTCAATCCTCCTGGTGACAATTCCCATGGATAGAATCTATGGGAATTGTGGGAGGACTAACCATTACCAATATTAAGCAGTAGCACTAACTAGTACCAAGTCACGGGTTTCTGCTTTCTTCACCTTCACCAAACCATCGTCATCAACATCCACAATGGCCTGGTCACCTTCTCTAATTTCACCGGACAACATGGCCTCCGCTAAGGAATCCTCTAATAGTCTCATTATGGCCCGACGTAATGGTCTAGCACCATAACTGGGATCATAGCCTTCCGTAACTACTAGGTCTTTAAATGCTTCTGTCACCTCTAACTTAATCCCTTTCTCCTGGAGACGCTTAGCAACTTCCTCAAGCATGATCTGGGAAATTTCTTTGACCTCGTCTTTATTCAACTGACTGAAGACGATAATCTCATCTACTCGATTGAGAAATTCAGGACGGAAATAGGACTTAAGTTCTTCGTTGACTAGATTGCGAATGCGATTGTAACTAGCGTTGGCTTGATTATCAAATTCAAACCCTAAACTCATACCACCCTTTTCAATTACCTTAGACCCAATGTTGGATGTCAAGATAATTAGGGTGTTCTTGAAGTCCACTTTCCTACCTTTAGCATCCGTAAGATGACCGTCATCTAGGATTTGCAGTAACATATTGAACACATCGGGATGTGCTTTCTCAATTTCGTCAAATAGCAGCAATGTGTAGGGTTTACGCCTTACTGCCTCCGTCAGTTGTCCACCCTCATCGTAGCCTACGTAACCTGGAGGTGAACCAATCAGTTTGGAAACATTATGGCTTTCCATGTATTCGGACATATCTAAACGAATCATGGAATCTTCTGCACCGAAGAAGTAGGTTGCTAAGGCCTTGGCCAGTTCAGTTTTGCCTACCCCTGTAGGTCCACTGAAGATAAAACTAGCTATAGGACGATTAGGACTTTTTAAGCCCACGCGGGCGCGACGAAGAGAACGGGAAACTGCCGTGACCGCTTGTTCCTGTCCAATTAGTCTTTTATGCAGGGTATCTTCTAGATGCAACAACAACTCAGATTCAGATTCGGTTAGTTTATTCACAGGTACTCCCGTCCAGGAGTACACTATTTCAGCAATATCCTCTTCTTCTACCTGGGGAATGGTAATCTTGGGCAAATTTTGTGCGATCGCTAGTTGGGTTTGTAAATCTAGCTCTTCCTGACGCAGTTTACTAGCTTTGCCAAAGTCTTGAACTCTTACTGCTTCCGCCTTCTCTTGGCTAGTATTTTTCAGTTGTTGTTTCAGCTCTTTATTATCAATGATTCGGGAGTGCCTTAACCTTACCCGAGAACCAGCTTCATCTATTAGGTCTATGGCTTTATCAGGGAGAAAGCGATCGCTGATGTACCTATCTGATAACTCAGCTGCAGCAATAACTGCATCATCGGAAATAGTTACTTTGTGATGTTGCTCGTAAGCACTGCGCAGACCTCGAAGGATTTCTATGGTTTCTGCTACTGATGGTTCCCCTACCAAAATTGGTTGAAAACGTCTTTCTAAAGCTGCATCCCGCTCAATATACTTCCGATACTCATCCAAAGTGGTGGCACCGATACATTGTAGTTCACCCCTGGCCAGGGCGGGTTTGAGTATGTTAGCCGCATCCAAACCTCCTTCCGTACCGCCAGCACCCACGATGGTATGAATTTCATCAATCACCAAGATAATATTGCCGACGGAGCGAATTTCCTCCATCACCTTTTTCAGACGCTCTTCAAAATCTCCCCGGAAGCGTGTTCCCGCAACCAGCAAGCCCATATCCAGACTAATTACCTGTTTATTCAGCAATATTTCAGGAACATCCTGGTTCACAATCCGTTGAGCTAAACCCTCGGCAATTGCGGTTTTCCCTACCCCGGGTTCACCAATTAACACAGGATTGTTCTTGGTGCGACGACCCAATATTTGTACGGTGCGTTCAATCTCTTTTTGTCGACCCACTACCGGATCTAACCTCCCCTGTTGGGCCAACTTGGTGAGGTTACGTCCAAATTCTTCTATACTAAGATTTTGGTTGCGTCTGGGGTTGTCTTGACGACCAGCAACCACTCTATTATCTTCACCCAATATACTCATCACTCTGCTGCGTACTGTCTGCAGTTCAATCCCAAGACTCTTTAACACCTTGGCTGCAACCCCTTCTCCCGCATCAGTTAATCCTAACAATAAGTGTTCTGTATTTATGTAGTTGTGACCAAGACCGTGAGCCTCTCTAAAAGACTGCTCAAATAGACTCTTGACTTTTGGTGTAAAAGGGATTTCGGGCGGGACGAAACCAGAACCCCTACCGATAATTTTTTCAACTTCCCGACGCGCATCCTTGAGGGTGACACCCAAATCTGTCAGAACCTTCGCCGCAACACCTGTTCCTTCCCCTATTAAACCCAGGAGAATTTGTTCTGTGCCGACAAAGTTATGACCCAGGCGGCGTGCCTCCTCCTGCGCTAACATAATTACCCTAATGGCTTCGGATGTGAAGTGTTCAAACATAGCGGGTTCTCTCTCCGATACTTTTGCTAACTACTGCTAACAAATACACTAATCGATTTTATTCAACCTGTGCCAATTAGCATAAGTGGGTAAACTCCTCGTAGACCAATCTCGGTTCCTAGACTTGATATTGCTCATCCTTGGATGTTGAAGGAATAAGGTTATCAAGGAATTTGTACTCAACCAAAAGAACCTAGCTTCTGCTGGCATTTCTCCCTACTTAGGATGAATCGCAGATGGTTGTTCGTTGGTTTAGTTGGTTTAATAGTACCACTTTGATCCGAAATTGGGCAATAGTCTTAAAGACACTGGAATTACATCCAGAATATCCTTATTTAACCATATTTGGCAGTGGTGAGAGCCGTATTAACCTGGATGTGGTAGCCGTCATTAACTCCCATCCCTATATTATAGGTCTGGTATGGTATGCTTTGTATTTGTTATAATAATATAACAATCCTCAATAGACCAGGGGTGTGTCAATTACTTCTGCCCCTTAAATCCGTAAATTTAGGTAATATTTATGACAGATGCTTCTCCCTCCAAGGAACAAAATCACCCCCGCTATCACAGCGATCGCCTGACTATTAATAGTCTACTATCTGAGGACAAAACAGATTATAATTTAGCGGAACTGGCTCGACTAAAAATCAGATATCAGGGTTTTCCAGGAGCTCGGGACCTACAGAATGATTTAGACCGCATTTTGCAACTCTGGGGTTTGACTGCGGAAGAACTCTTTGTCAAAACACGAGCCATTCACCATGTAGGCGGGATTTACAAAAGTCGTGCTAAAAGAGAGGAAGAAGATTGGAATTAGACCTATGGTTCCTGGGAGGATGGCAAAACTGGCTCTGGTAATAACTCGGGTACAGGGGTAATTTCTGTCACCGGATTGGGAGTTGCAGGAACGGAAGGAACCACTCGATTTTCTTGTTTTTCCAACTTTTCTGCTTTTACTCCATGATTGCTAAATCCTAAATCGGAGGTTGTTTCTGACTTAGACTGACCCTGATTGATTGATAGTTTAATCGAGTCTAAAGTCAAGGCCACTTTTGTTTGTTCCTGCATATCCCCCGTGGAAGATAGCAACTTATTCAACCCATTCACCAGTTGCAACAAATTTTGCCGGAATTTAGGATCTCCCGTTAACTCATCTAAATCAGATGTGATTTTTTGAGTATTTTCAAAGGTGACTCTTGCCGCATCCAGTGTCTGCTGTAATAAAACTATGTTTTTAGGATCTGCTAAAGTCTTACTAGCATCTTTTAAACTAATCGAAGCCTCTGCTGCATTAGCTGAGAGAATCTCCAGGTTTTTGAGTATATCTCCTTGGGTTAATCTGGTTACGGCTGGTGACAGCGCATTAACTGTTTGCCTCAATTGATTGCTTGTTTCGTTAATATTATTCAAAGTACTGACTAATGCTGAACGATTTGTAGTCAATAAATCATCGAGATTATTAATAAGTTTACCCGCTTGCTTTGCTGCTGTACTGAAATCACCAGCGGTTGTATTTATCTGTGCCGCTGTTTGTTTAGTAGTAGCAGTGAGTTCATTAGTTGCACGTTGAATAGTCACAGCAGTATCAGAAAATTTTCCCACTTCTCCCTGAAAACTTCTGCTGGCAATTTGTAATTCTCGACTTAGCTTAGCTATACTAGCCGCTGCATCTGTGGAAGTAATTAACAAACGATTAATATTATCGTAAAACTGCTGATTTCCATATCTATCAGCAAAATCCGACGACTGTCTAATTAGTCTGTCAACACTAGTGCCAATTTGACCCCTTAACTTACCGGACTGATGACAGATTATCAAACCGGGATTACAATCCTTATCCAGGGGTTTAGCAGTGTTAGGATCTAAGGTAACATCACCTAGGGGAGTAATATCAACAATACTTTCACTGATTAAACCACTTTGATTAGCTTCTATTCTGGAATCGGCGGGTATTAGCAAATTAGGGTCATTGATTTCCAGCTCGACTTCCACCGCATTTGGTTTAGTAGTCATCCTGGCAATACTACCCACTTTAACCCCGCGATAGCGGACAGGATCGCCTTTTTGCATACCTCCAGCATCAGCAAATTCCACTATTACCTGATAGGAACTACGTCCTGGAGTCACTCGATTTAGCCATAAAAAAATAACACCAAATGCTCCCAAACCAATTAGGAATATTAATCCTACTGCACCTTCCCTAAAAGTCCTTGTAGTTTTGAATCCACTCATTCAATCCCCCTTTCATACTGGTTATTAGCCAATCACCTGAATTGGTCCCTGGATACTACCACTCATAAACTGTCTGATTAACTGATTATCAGTGTAATCTATTTCACTTATTTTACCTTGCCATTGTACCTTGCCCTGGTAAAGAAATATTAACTTATCCGCTGTGCGTCTGATTGTGCTATCCTGGTGGGTAACAATGCAGTAGGTACTACAAACGCCTTGAGTATGTTGCAAGTTACGGATCAAATCTTCTATAACAGTAGAAGCGATTGGATCAAGCCCAGCAGTAGGTTCATCATATAGTAGAACTTCCGGAGTATCACGGGGATAGTCAGGATTGGACATAATAGCACGGGCAAAACTTACCCTTTTTCGCATCCCACCAGAAAGTTCCGAAGGGTAAAGATTAGCAATTTCAGCTGATAACCCCACCATTTCTAATTTTTCGTTGACTAGGTTGCGAATGCGATTGGAGGCTAGTTTTGATTTTTGATATAATAGGAACCCCACATTTTCATCTACATTTAAGGAATCAAACAGGGCCGCCTGTTGAAATACCATGCCAATGCCAATGGGGTCTTTATTATCTTCAATTAAACCATTGCGTTTTTTTCCTTGAATATAAATTTCTCCTGCATCAGGTTCTAGTAGGCCTGCTATAATTCTTAGGATAGTTGATTTTCCCGTTCCTGATGGTCCAATAATTCCCAGTGCTTCTCCTCTGTAAATTTGTAAATCCACACTGTCTAAAACCCTGGTTCTTCCAAATGATTTAGAAACACCTCTCAGTTCAATCAACGGTTGGTCTGACATACCGGATGATCTCACTAAGGATTCGTACTTGGGCAATTGGTTGTTAGTCATCGTAAATTAACTCTAAATTATATATCCTAACTGTGGTTTTTAAAAACCGCCACCCACCCTATAGTTTGCGATATTCCCAGGGATTAATAAATTCATCATCACCCCAAATTCCTATTTTTTGTCTTTGGGCCTGGGTTTGTGCCTGTAACATAATATCTTTACTACTACATAGTTTCATGTATTCCGGATGGACTTTTGCCAAGCCTTCTGTCAATAAAACTTCTTGCACTAAAGTATCATCTCTCAACCGCAATTCTATAACTTTTCTACCATATTCGTCCTGGTCAACAACATTTATTTTCACCCTACGCCCTGAATTTTTAATCAATTGTGCCAGACGATTTTTTGCCCTTACCCCCCAATTAAACTGATTCATATCCCGCCTTTTTTTACTCCTCTTTTGCTTATGGGAATGGGGTATCTCTGGTGCATCTATACAACCCAGTCGTACTTTGTGTTTTTCTCCACTACCATCTCTTAATATCAATGTGTCTCCATCACTTACTTTCTCTACAACGTCTTTAATATTTGTATTCTCAAATAAGGACATGTTACAACCTGATATTACCATAAACCCTACCAACATACTGAGACTAGTAAAAGTCCTAATCAAGAACTGACTCATTCTCTTTCTTGTCAAATACTAATTTGTATTTTTTCCACAAGTTTTTTGTCGCTGCGCCTCATATAATATTAAAGAGGCAGATATAGCCACATTTAAGGATTCAACTTGAGGGCTAAGAGGTATTTTAACTTGTATATTTGCCATTGTTGCCAATTCATCTGATAAACCAGCACCTTCATTGCCCAGTAAAATAAGACTGGGTAAAGACCAATCCACTTGCCAATAGGTTAACTCAGCGGTTGGTAGGGTAGCAACCACTTGCATACCTCCTCGTTGACAATCTTGTACAGTGTCCTTTAGGTTGTGACTTACCTGCTTTTTTAAGCGAAACCACTGGCCAGCAGAAGCCCGCAAAACCTTAGGATGGTCTAAATCCACACTATCATTACTTAACCATAAACCGGAAGCATCCACAGCAGCAGCAGTACGGATAATAGTTCCCAAATTGCCTGGATCCTGAATAGTTTCCAGAGCTAGAGCCAACCCCGTCATGGGAATGGGGTGATCCTCACAACGTTTGACCATGGCCACCACACCATCCGGTTGGACCGTGGTGGCCATAGATGCCAAAACCTCTTGGCTGACTATTTCTGTACGATGACAAGCATTACAAACATTTTGCCACAATTCCGAATGGGAATTTTGCCAATCCATAGTGCAACAAACCGTTTCCAACGGGTAATTTACACTACAAGCCTCTGTAATTAAATGTGTTCCCTCCAACACAAACAACTGTTGTTTATGTCTCTCCTTAGCGGAGTGTAACTTACGGATCTGCTTAACTAGAGGATTTTGTAAACTGGTCAGCACAACACTCCACAAGGACTAATAATTGCCCGAATGCGGAACCCGGGACTTGAACCCGGAAGCCTTACGGCACTAGAACCTGAATCTAGCGCGTCTGCCAATTCCGCCAGTTCCGCACATTACATTTAGTATTTTACCGCATTTCACTGCTGACTTAATATGATGACGTAAATCTTGGGGATTGTCAAGAGAACTAGTAAACTTTGCTGTAGAATCTAAAACTGAACGCGAACACCTATGACCGTAAATCTTAAAGGAGGTAGACTTATTAATTCTCCTAGCACCCTGTCAGATACCCAAGTAGACTCCTCAGTCTTAAAAATTTGTGGTGGATATTCCCTGGAAGGGAATGTAAGAATTAGCGGGGCCAAAAATTCAGCCCTGGTAATCATGGCTGGAGCTTTGCTTTGCTCTGGAGATTGTCGGATTAGTAATGTCCCTTTGTTAGCGGACGTAGAAAGTATGGGGCAAGTTTTAACTGCTTTAGGTTTATCCGTGGAAAGGCATAAGGATACACTGAATATTAATGCTAGAGATATTACCACATCTAAAGCACCCTATGAACTGGTAACCCAGTTGCGGGCAAGCTTTTTTGCCATTGGTCCAATTTTAGCTCGATTAGGTGTAGCACAAATGCCTTTACCAGGAGGTTGCGCTATTGGTGCCAGACCCGTTGATCTACATGTTCGCGGACTACAAGCCATGGGAGCAGATATGGAGATCGAACATGGAATTTGTCATGCCCAGGTTACTGGTAACAATGGTAGATTACAAGGTGCGCGAATTTATTTAGATACTCCCAGTGTTGGTGCCACAGAAACCTTGATGATGGCTGCTACTCTAGCTGATGGAGAAACCATCATTGAAAATGCTGCCCGAGAGCCAGAAGTAGTAGATTTGGCTAACTTCTGTAATTCTATGGGGGCAAAAATTCAAGGTGCGGGCACAGGTACAATTACCATCGTCGGTGTTGATAAACTGCACTCTACCGAATATAGTATTATTCCTGATCGCATTGAAGCAGGTACATTTTTAATTGCTGCTGCGATTACTCACTCTGAATTGCTGCTATCTCCAGTTAAATCAGAGCATTTAATCCCTGTAATTGCTAAGTTGAAAGATATTGGTGTGTCCATCTTCCAAGAAGGTACAGACTGCTTGCGGGTAAAACCTGCACAAAAACTCAAAGCTACCAACATTGATACTTTACCCCATCCAGGGTTTCCTACAGATATGCAAGCGCAATTCATGGCACTATTAAGCATAGCTGATGGTGATAGTATTATTAACGAATCGGTTTTTGAAAACCGGTTGAGTCATGCTTCTGAGTTAAACCGGTTAGGAGCGGAAATTCGCGTTAAGAGTAATACGGCATTTGTTCGGGGTGTACCAATATTATCAGGGGCACCAGTTATCGGTACAGACCTAAGAGCATCCGCAGCACTAGTGTTAGCCGGTCTTGCAGCACAAGGAGAAACGATTATTCAAGGACTAAAACATTTAGATCGTGGCTATGATAGATTAGATACTAAATTACAGCAAGTTGGGGCAAAAATAATCCGTACATAAAACATAAGTAATCGCGGGTATGTAGTTTTAAATAGGACTTATTGTGATAACAGCAAGTCCTAATTTTTCCTAAGCTTTAACTACATCCCTCCACATATCCCACCTCTGGTAGCTTACCCGACCTAAAGCTAGTAACCTGCTTACCATCGGTTTCAAAAACCACGCGATACTTGTTGTCTGTCTGTTCTTTAGGAACAAAAATCAAATAATGTCCCTTGGGATTATATTCGTGGGTTTTAACTTCAATTTGTTCAGGAGGGTAAAGGGATTTGATTTTTTCTTCTGTGTCCCCAATTTTGGCACCTGAAACCGTAGTGATTTTTGGACTGTTTATATCTATCCTAGCAATGGCATCACTGGTGATGTTTTGCTGACGACCTTTTTCCTCATCTTTAGTGACCATAAAGGATATACCTTTGAGTCGCCCTTCTGCTTCAAGATAATAACAACTATCATTACCAGCATAGGAAACATATAGGCGGGTTCCCTGAGCAGCAGCAGCAGCTTCAGGAATATTCATTCCTACCCTTACTGGTCCAATACCATTGATACTTAACTGCGCTTGGGAGTTAAGCTTGGTTTTGGGAGTTTCTGGCAAGGTATTTTCCTTGACTGGTTCTTTAGTATCTGTGGACTGAGGTTGGGGATTTAAGTTGGTGCTGGGAGTTTCTGGTGCAGTATTTTGCCCTACAGACTCAACACTAGTAGTGGTACTACCCGTAGACTGGGTCTGCATCCTGGTTTGGGCAATAACTACACCTATGGTAAAAATGGCAACTGCTAGCCCCATGGCAATGAGGAAAAGCATTTTCCTTTTTCTGATTTTAATATTCATGAACTTCCGTAAATGTGACAATAGTAAACATAATTATCTTAAAATATTGTTAATTTCTACCCAACCCCGGATCTCCAATTTAACCAGATCTCTAATTTAACCTCAGTTTCTAACCCCAAAACCATTATGGCTATAGGCTACGTCGCACTTGTACTCCATGCACATTTACCCTTCGTTCGTCACCCAGAAAGTGACTATGTGCTGGAAGAGGAATGGCTATATGAGGCCATTACAGAAACATACATTCCTTTGCTCAAAGTATTTGAAGGATTGAAGCGGGATGGCATCGACTTCAAAATCACTATGAGTATGACACCACCATTGGTATCCATGCTCCGTGATCCCTTATTGCAAGAACGCTATGAACAACACCTAAGTAAGCTGGAAGAATTAATAGAGTTAGAATCAGAACGCTATCTTCAGCATGGACATTTGCATTATTTAGCTGAACACTATGCTACTGAATTCAATGAAGCACGCCACGTCTGGGAAAAATACAATGGTGATTTAGTTACAGCTTTCCAGGAATACCAACAAAGCAATAACTTAGAAATCATTACCTGTGGAGCTACCCATGGGTATTTACCCTTAATGAAAATGTATCCCCAAGCCGTATGGGCGCAAATTCAGGTAGCCTGTGAGCATTACACAGAAACTTTTGGTCAACCACCCAAGGGAATTTGGTTACCCGAATGTGCCTATTATGAAGGTTTAGAGCGAATGCTGGCGGATGCTGGACTAAGATATTTTTTGACCGATGGTCATGGTATTTTATATGCTCGTCCCCGTCCTCGCTTTGGAACTTATGCTCCTATTTTTACAGAAACAGGAGTAGCAGCTTTTGGTCGTGATCAAGAATCTTCACAACAGGTATGGTCTTCGGAAGTGGGTTATCCTGGTGCTGCTGAATATCGGGAATTTTACAAAGATCTCGGTTGGGAAGCGGAATATGAATACATCAAACCCTATATTATGCCCAATGGTCAGCGGAAAAACATAGGGATTAAGTATCATAAAATCACCGGACGTGGCTTAGGTCTTTCCGACAAAGCCTTGTATGATCCTTACTGGGCTAAGGAAAAGGCCGCAGAACATGCTGCTAACTTCATGTATAATCGGGAGAAGCAGACCGAACATCTACATGGTATTATGGGTAGACCCCCAATTATTATTTCCCCCTATGATGCGGAGTTGTTTGGTCATTGGTGGTATGAAGGTCCTTGGTTTATTGATTATCTATTTCGTAAGTCCTGGTATGACCAGGGGACATATCAAATGACCCATTTGGCAGATTACTTACGAGATAATCCCTATCAGCAAGTTTGTCGTCCCTCCCAATCTAGTTGGGGTTACAAGGGTTTCCATGAATACTGGTTAAATGATACTAATGCCTGGATTTATGCTCACTTACATAAAGCTGCTGAAAGAATGATCGAACTTTCTCGCCTTGAACCAGCGGATGAACTACAGTGGAAAGCATTGAATCAAGCAGCACGGGAATTGTTGTTGGCACAATCTTCTGACTGGGCATTTATTATGCGTACAGGAACAATGGTTCCATACGCGGTAAGAAGAACAAGGTCTCATTTGATGCGGTTTAACAAAATTTACGAAGATGTTAAAATTGGCAAGGTTGATAGCGGTTGGCTAGAGAAGGTTGAGTTAATGGATAATATTTTCCCTAGCATTAATTATCGAGTTTATAGACCTGTTTAGTTTGCTGTTGGGTATATTTTAATTATAGCTTTAGCCATAATGCTATATGAAGGGTTAATGGGTAGCTACTCAACTCGCTTCCACCCCCCTTTTAAGTGGCTACAGCTATAATGAACAAATGAACAAGGGCTTCTAACCTTTGATGCCACTGCCTGTATCTGTAGGCACAATAAACTTCTGTAAAAATAAGAATAAGAGTAAAACAGGAGCAACGGAAATAATTGACCCAGCAGCTACCAATCGCCAATCTAAGGAAAATGTACCTGCTAATTTAGCTACCCCTAGTGGTAAGGTATATAGGCTTTCATCCTGGATAACAATTAATGGCCACAGAAAGTCACTCCAAGCTCCAATAAACACAAAAATTGCCAAGGTGATTAATGCTGGTTTGATAGCTGGTAGCATGATGAACCACCATAATCCCAATTCGGAACTACCATCTATACGAGCAGCTTCTTCTATTTCTTTTGGCACTCCCATAAAAGCTTGTCTCAACAGAAATATACCGAAAGCAGAGGCTAAACTGGGAAAAATCATTCCTAAATAACTGTTGGTTAAACCCAATTGAACGGTGATGATATACAGGGGAATCATCACAATCTGAAAGGGAATCATAATTGTGGAAACAATGGCAATAAAAATGGTATTTCTCCCCAAAAATGAGAGTCTTGCTAGGGGATAAGCTGCTAGGGAACAAAACAATAGGTTCAAAACTACTGTTAATATGGCTACTAAAAAACTATTGTATAGATATTGTCCAAACGGTAAGGACTCCCAAACCCGGACGAAGTTATCTAAGGTGGGTTGAAGGGGTAAGAGTTTTGGCGGAGTCTCTAAAAGATTCTCCGTAGGTGATTTTAAAGCAGTACTAATTAGCCATAGTAAGGGGAAAAGAGTCAAAAGAGCGATCGCCAGTAATAGGGCGTATACACCAAAAATTTGGATGGGAGATTTTCGGGTGTTCATAGGTTGTGGTGATATGATACAATGGTAAGATAGTATAACCATGACCGCACAGTTTTCCCAAATGACATCAAAACCTCAACTGTTAACAGATCCATTTCTACAACTACCAATGGTCAATTCGGTGCGGGTGGTTTGGTTTACAGAATTTGCGGGTGAGCAGCATTTAGTTACTCATGGTCATCATCTGGAAAAAACCACCATTGCTCAAACCACAAAACTGACTCGCGTCAGAGAAGATCAGGACTCCAGGGTAAAAGAGCAAAGAAAAAAAGGACAAGTTTACCAAAAACCAGTTCAACGAGATATTTGGCGACAGGAAGCAGAAATTACGGATCTAACCCCCAATTTACGGATTCCCTACTATGTAACAAGCATAACAGAAGATGGGGTGAAAATAAACAGTGAGGTTTTTACCCTTACACCTATTCCCCAACCAGGTAAACCCCTGAAAATTCTTCTCACCTCCGATCACCAATTAAAACCAATGACAGCGGCCAATTTACAGAAAGTGGTGGAAACGGTCGGTGTAGTTGACGCGGTGTGGTTTGCTGGAGACTTAGTCAATGTGCCAGACCGCGCTTCAGAATGGTTTGATGATCTTCGCGGTAATGCTTTTTTTCCAGGTTTACAAGGTCGTGCCCAATATACTATGGAATATAACGGGGAAAAACTTACCTATACCGGTGGTAAGATTATTCAGAATGCTCCCTTGTTCCCCTGTGTTGGTAATCATGAGATTATGGGAAGATATACGGGAAATATTAGTTTAAACCAGGAATTTAATGATACCATTCCCCGGGAAATTGCTCAGGAATGCTATAATGAAGTTTGTGGAAAAGAATATTTAAAAGACTATAGTTTTAATACTATTACCTACGAGGAAATTTTTAGTTTACCCGAGAGTAAAACCGGGGGAAAAACCTATTACGCCCTCAGTTTTGGGGATGTGAGATTAATAGTCTTATATGTGACGAACGCGTGGCGAAATCCCAAATTAGAGTCCCCTGTCAAAGGTAGATATAAAGAAACAAATCAGCAACTTTCCTCTCCTGAAAATTGGGGATATGGCCAAATAATTTATGAACCAATTGTTCCAGGAAGTGACCAGTATATTTGGCTTGAGCAAGAATTAAACAGTCCTGAATTTGAACAAGCAAAATATAAAGTGGTAATGTTTCACCATCCAGCACATACCCTAGGTGATAATATTGTCCCACCTTATACTAATCCCTTACAGATTATTGAAAAAGATGAATTAGGGAATATTCAGTCTGTAACCTATCAATATCCAAAGAACACCGATTATATAATTCGTGACTTGATACCCTTACTAGAGCAGGCCAAAGTTCAACTAGTCTTTTATGGACACTCCCACCTGTGGAATCGGTTTCTCAATCAAGGAGGAATCAACTTTTTAGAAACTTCTAATGTGGGTAATTCCTATGGTGCTGCTTGGGGAAAAAGAGAGCGAGACATCCCCCAGCAATATCAAGAGGATTTTCCACAAGACTACATAGCAAGTGGTAATCCCAATGGTTTACCACCAATCACACCTACTATTTCTCCACTCCTAGGGGAAGATGGTCAACCCTTACCTTATATTGCAAGCAATCAGTTCACAGTTTTTACTATTTTTGACACTGGAACCGGTACTGTTAGCAGTTATCGCTTCGATACAACAAGTCCCAATTCTTCAGTTATTAAATTCGATGAGTTTAGTTTGTAATCGGTAATCATGAATCTTAATCAGTTACCAGGAGCTGAGATTATCCTACATTGAAAAAACTTGGACCTAGGGATGGGTTAAGGAACGAAACCCATGCGGGCGTTGGGTTTCATACTTCAACCTAACCTACATTCATTTTATATTTAATTCCACCCACCCACTTAACTTTGACTTATAAGGTTAAACATAAGTGTAGTTTAATTCACTACACTTAATGTGATTCAATAAAAATAGTTAGAGAAATGAATCTGAATCAAATTATTTTGTGTATGAGTGACTTCTCCCTAATTCTCAAAGACTTTGTAATACACATTTTCCCTAAGTTACGCAGTGAATTAGAATTCCACCGTAGGTTAGCCAAAGGGGGTATTAAACCGGATGGAACTCCTTTTATAAATAAACGCACAGGTAAACCCTATTTAGCAACTACCCAGTTAACCCATGTATTAGTGGGTCTAACTGCACTAGTAAGATTTCTCAATTATCTAGACCAAAACTCTCTGTTGTCATCTGGAGCAAAGGTCACAGAATCGGATTTTCGCCGCGTTTGCGCCTTATTTGCTCTCCATGATTTACATAAAGATGATTATCTTGCTCGCGAAGTAAAACAGAAAGAAACTTCCATCCAACCCGTATTGATGTTAGAAATTGCTAATCAAGTATCCTTAACTGAATGGTTAAATAATGACGATTTAAATGGCTATGAATATCGTGAAGCAATGATTCATCTGAGTGATACAACTCATGGCGATCGCAAATATTGTCGTGCTGAAATCAACTACGAAAAACTCTATAGCCTAGTAAGATTAGCAGATGCGATGGCATCCATACAAACTCTAGAAGAGGGAACAAATAGTTTAAAAAACCGGATAAAGGATTTTGCTAGAAGTTTAAAAAACATTCATTTTTATTACCATAAAATAGACGATTATCGAGGATTAAGTACTAACTTATACCACCAATCAGTGGCTAAAACTTTACAAGAGAAATACAATTTCTATCCCCTAATATTTTTTGAAAATGGAACGATTTATATTGGCGAAAAAGATACACAATCATTTGATAAAGACAGCTTCATTAGTTCTGTCTATAATGAGTTTAACGAGTCTTTAAGCCAATTAGGTAAAGTCTCAAATGACGAGCTACAATACAATGCTACGTATCAAATATTTGAGAAATATATATTTGCTTTTTCGGGAATAAAACAACAATTAGAATATCTCAAAAATAATGTTATTCCTAGAGGTAAGTCTAGAACTAAAACGGACTGGTTTGAAGATTTTCTCAAGAAAAGATTTAGTGAAAATAAGAAATTTATTACTACTTTTAAAGATAAAGAAAATTTCTTAGAAATATTTAAGATTACTGATGATCAAAACAATCAGGAAGATTTTGCAGAGAAATGGAAAGCTGTCAGTAGTTATTTAGGGGGTTTGTTAAATTTACTCAGAGATGTTTATCTTGCTCCTGATAATACCTGGCAGAAAACAATTGAATTTATGGGCAATTTTTTAGATATACCCAGAGATATAATATCTAACATTTTTGATAATGTTTCCACGTTGAAGCAATGGGGACCACCTGAATTTAGTCACCTTTTAGCTTATCACTATCTTCATAGTTTCAAGCATCAAAATCAAAGTGCTTCCACCGTTCCTCTTCTGGAAATATTAGAACATTTAAATCAGCAATTATTGTCAAAATTAGAAACTGACATTGGAGAAGCGGATAATCAAGAAAAAAGGAAAAACTATGTAGAGGATGAATTAGCATTTAGTTTTGATACCCATCAGTTTTTAAGCAAAAATTTAGTTTTAAGTTGGGAAGAAAAACAAGAGATAGAAGCTGATAGTTTAACAGTTATCACAGCTAAAAATAAGACAGGTTCCCCAGCAAAATTATGTAGCTTATGTAACCGAGTAATTACTTCTAAAATGAAATCCTCGCCGATTAAAGCAGATATGATTGAGGATGGAATCAAAGAGTTTTCTAACCGGTTACTACCTAAAACTAAGGATGTGAGTTCACGGTTATGGTGTCCCCAGTGCTATTTGGAATGGATGATTAGAAAATTATCCGGATTAGGTTATGCACCTCAAGCTGAAGCCAATAATTCGGCGAGATTATACTTTTTCATTTTACCTAATCCAATTATTACTCCGGAGTTATTAGATGTGTTAAGAAATGAGTTAAACTTATTAAGAAGAACCTCTGTTGTAGTCAAACAATATGGTAAACACGGTGCCAAAAGTATTCCCAGAATTTGGTTAGAGAACAAAGATATTTCATCTGAAGGTGAAGGAAGAATTTGGCTCGAAGAGGTTTTAAACAGTTTAGCAGAAGAGACTAGTCGACAAACAAAAAATCATCAAAGGATACCCGGTAATTATTTGCTAGGATCTAACAGCTACTCTGATGATGAGTATTTAGATGATGATGATTACTCGGATGATGATCCAGAAATAAATAATGACCATCATCGTTTAGCCAGCAACTTTCTAATTTTCAGTTTAGAATCATCAAGCTATAACGAACCAATCAAAAAATCTGAACTTTGGATGAGAGGTCTTTTAACTGCTCTAGTGTTACAGGATCTATTGGGAATGCGAGTTTATTTAACCGATAGACCCTATCTTCCTGTTGCCTATTTAGACCAAATTACTAACGCTTTGGAAATAGATGGAGAGCATATAGCATTACGTTCGTTATTCAATGCTAAGGAAGAATTATCTTCTAATAAACTAAGTTTAAGAGGTGTTAATGTAGATGAATTACTAGATAGAATCTCAGCTTTATGGGTGATTAACGAAACTTTAAATGATGAGGAAAAATTCATTGCTAACTGTTTGCAAGAGATCAATCAAAATGAGCTGGCTGGTGCAAGATTTTTTGCCGATTATGATCGAAAAAAAGAGTTTAAACCTAACTCTGTGTTTACTCTGGCTTGTCATATTATTCTCGACAGTTTTGAAAAAAAGGATAATGCTTATTCTATGACTCTCAAAAATTTAGCGGAAACAATAGCTATTCAATCTTTAGATTTGTTTTTACCTTTTTCCGAGTCTGATGGTAAAGGAAAGGCTAATCGCTATGAAAAGACCTATCGCGCTGCCATTTCCACCTTGAAAGAGATCTGCCGTGAACCAAATCTTTCTAATGAAGAAATTATTGGACATATTGCGGGGAGCTTAATTAAGCAGTTAGAACGATCAACTGGAACAGGAATTGTTTTTCCCTTTCATAAAAAGGAGGAAGAAAAAAATCAACTAGCCCAAACATTTGCCCAAACTATCGTAATCAATTTATTTGAACAACGATGCAACAGGAGTTTTTCTCTTCTGAGTCGTTATGAAAATAAGTTAGCCGATGGAGTTTTCTTTTACACTAGTGTCCATTTGAGTTCTGTATGGGCTAAAAGGAAAAATAACTCTCAAGTTGACGAGTCAAGTTGACAAGATCACTGAATACCCATCAATTTTTGAGGATAAGCATATCCGAATAATTATCGGACTGCTCAACTAAAAGTTCAAAAGTTAATTATTGTTAGGAGATTTAACCATGAAATTTACCAGTTTAACTAAGTACCAACGCTATTTTCATGAATCCATTCCGGTATTTCGTCAAAACAAATATATTCAAATTGTAGTGTTAAGAGAAACCAAGTCCCATGCCATTTTTACCACCGAAGGTGATACTTTAGATACGGAAATATTACAAGCAGGATATAGTTCTAAAAATGCTACTCAAAAGTTAGATAGAGTAGTAATGTTTAAACGCAAACAAATTGCATCAGAAAGACGTACTGGTAAAGCTCTTTTACGTCAATTTGGACTAGTGGCAATAGGAGATGATAATGAAAATAAAAAATCCAAACAAGAGCAAAAGGTAGAATCATGTTATTTAATGGATGGAATGTGTGGGGAATGCCCAGATTGTACTTTATATGGTTTTGCTGCGGTTAAGGGGGAGTCTTCTCAAAAGTCTCGTGTTTTAACAGATTCTTCATTTAGTTTACGGAGTTATAGTAAGATTCAAAAAATGGTTAAACTTAATGCCATTCAAGACAAAACCAAAGGTGGTGTTAGTGGTTCAGCATTTGCGGAAAAAGATACTTTAATTCCCCAGATTTTTTTGCCCTGTGTAGAAACATTGGTTGATGTTACTCCTGCTGAATTTATGTATGTTTTGGGTAATATTTTACAAACTACTCGTTATGGAGCTGAGTCTAATCGTCAAGGTTATATTCGCAATCACCTGGTGGCAATTAGTTTTGGTAATGTGGAAAAATTGTCTAATCTTGATTTAAGCCAAAGACTATATGACAAGTTATCCCCAGAAGGTCACATCAATGATATTTTGGATTTGGGTAATTTTATTAACAATGATCGACAGACTGGTAATATTTTTGATGTTGTTAATGAAGTTCTAACTGAGTTACCTGGCCATAGTCAGGCAATGTCATCAGAGGACTTAAAACTTTTAGTTGAGGAATTTAATTCGATTTTTAGTGATTTAGAAAATTGCCAAAATTTCTTAACTGGTCTTGATGCTGCATCTCGCCAGTATGCCAAATCTAAGGGTAAAAGTTGAAAAATTGGAGTAATAGAGTAATGGAAGTTTACCGCTATTTTCTTCAATTTGAAGACTATGTTTTTTATGCCACTACGGAAAGGGGTAAAGTATTTGAAACTGGCTGGTTTATACACAATTATTCCATAAGTTATGCCTTAAATTTGGCGCGTTCTCATTATAGAGAAGAGGGACAAAAACCCAGTTATAAGCGAGATTTAGCTCCTATTAATGAGGCAGGAATTTATTTAACTCCAGCACAGGTTTTAGATAATACTCGATATTGTATCAACCAGTTTAATACCATGGATGAGACGTTTACTCTAACCCGTGGTAAGTCCTTAGGTTATCCCGCTTGGGGTTTTGCTAAGATGTTTCGTCCTATTTCTCAGAAAACTGTTATTTCTAGACCCAATCAGTTTCTTGCTAATGCATTTGGTTATTTAATCTGTCAAGACTCTTTAATTACGAGTATGGAAAGATTAAGTAATATCTATGATGCTGAAGTCAGCATACTACCGATTCAGTACCTGCGGTTGGGGAAATTTATGGCTAAGGTCAAGATGACTTTAAAAAAAGCCACTTCTGTAAATTTGGTTAATAATTCTAAAACAGTTAATGGAATGCTTAACTGGTCTGATTTGGTTACTAAACCTCAGCTCTTTGATTTAATTGCTTCAGCCTTACCCACTCGTTTATTAGAGAATGGTAAGTATTTGGTCTCTACTCGTCTATTAGAGGTTAAATTTGCTGATGATGAGGTGATTTATTTACCGAGTGATATGAATTACTTGGCTGCTCTGTAGAGGGATTTCTGCGAGTTGTCTGGGTTCTGGAGTTCATCTTTTAGGCTAATCATCTCTGAAGCTTTTGATTTGATTAGCTTTTTCTACTCCCGGTACTGGTTTCTTGTCTCGCATTTTTTAAAGGTTTGCTGTATGGTGGTTTGACTCGTTTTTCCCTGTACTTTCGTTCTACTCTTTTATGGTATATTCTATGTTAGCTCAATTCGCCTCGCAATATGTCTCTCTAGGCTACCTGCTGCAATGGTTTGGGCGATCGCCGTTCAAATTTAGACTTATCTCCATAGGAGATTGAAACGTGGATTATTAAATTCATTGAAATCAAGAGATTGATTAGGTTCAAATTTAGACTTATCTCCATAGGAGATTGAAACCCGCATTCTTTCCTCCTCTTTCTTGCGTCTTCTTTCCGCGTTCAAATTTAGACTTATCTCCATAGGAGATTGAAACTTGGTAAAATAATTGGTTTTGCTGAGCTTACAGATTGTTCGTTCAAATTTAGACTTATCTCCATAGGAGATTGAAACTCTGTTCCTTCTTATTTGGTCGATGATGTTAAAAGTTCAAATTTAGACTTATCTCCATAGGAGATTGAAACGATATACGACTCCTTTTGCTGACCAACCACTACAATCCAGTTCAAATTTAGACTTATCTCCATAGGAGATTGAAACACTCTTCTAATACAGGTCTCAAGGTCGTTTCCACAAGTTCAAATTTAGACTTATCTCCATAGGAGATTGAAACTTAACTTTTAATGGGTGGGCGACCACTCTTTCCATTGTGTTCAAATTTAGACTTATCTCCATAGGAGATTGAAACCGAGCTGGGCTTTATTCATCTTTTTGTGGCTGGTCTCGTTCAAATTTAGACTTATCTCCATAGGAGATTGAAACCAGATCTCCGCATCACTTGTATGAACAGAGAATGTGTTCAAATTTAGACTTATCTCCATAGGAGATTGAAACACGTTCAGGTTATTTCATCTACATATAGTTATTTAAGTATCTGTTCAAATTTAGACTTATCTCCATAGGAGATTGAAACCCTTGCGTTTACCTGGAAAAATTGTTTCCATATTTAGTTCAAATTTAGACTTATCTCCATAGGAGATTGAAACGGTGTAAAACCAATGTCTGAGTCTGCTCCCGTTGGTTCAAATTTAGACTTATCTCCATAGGAGATTGAAACTAAACCCCAGGAAATAATGGATATTAAAACCGGTAGAAGTTCAAATTTAGACTTATCTCCATAGGAGATTGAAACTAAGTTGAGAAGGGGGTCTCTCTAGTTGAAGCTCAGTGTTCAAATTTAGACTTATCTCCATAGGAGATTGAAACCGGTTCCGGTAAACCTGTTAGTGCATTAATTGATATAATCGTTCAAATTTAGACTTATCTCCATAGGAGATTGAAACGTGTCCCTTCCGAGCTAGGAGACCCCGTATAAAGCAGTTCAAATTTAGACTTATCTCCATAGGAAATTGAAACAAGAGGAGTACGTGTTTTTCCTGGATCCATACAATAGCGTTCAAATTTAGACTTATCTCCATAGGAGATTGAAACTTTCCCATCCAAAGAGCCTGGATCTCGAAATACGACCGGGTTCAAATTTAGACTTATCTCCATAGGAGATTGAAACCTAGTCCGGGAAAACCAAGGATTTTGATTATCTGGTGCGTTCAAATTTAGACTTATCTCCATAGGAGATTGAAACAAAACGCCGTGGCACAAAACTAGAGGGTAATCTAGGAACAGGTTCAAATTTAGACTTATCTCCATAGGAGATTGAAACTGGTTGTCCAAAGGTAATTAAAGTCAATTCTATATCAGGATAAACTGGTTCAAATTTAGACTTATCTCCATAGGAGATTGAAACTCAGCTCCAGCAGCTTTATCTATAGCTTTAGATATATCAGTGTTCAAATTTAGACTTATCTCCATAGGAGATTGAAACCCACATTCCGCACCCTAAGCT
>NZ_LMVE01000049.1:0-1071 GCF_001432185.1 Cylindrospermopsis sp. CR12
GGGAAGCCATGGCCCACCCTTGCAGGACTGTTTGAATATCTAGGGGAGAAGTCTCGGTCTCCCTTTGAATTTGGGTTAAAGTGGGCAAGGGTAATTTTCGGAACCGAATTTCATTCTGCCAACGTCTGAGGATACTTTGTTGCGCTTGTTCTGGTGCATCTGGAAATGGCGCACCGGTTTCTACGGTTAACATCACAGCTAGGTATTGCCCACTGTCAGTTAATTCTTGAGCTAGGGCCATCATAGCAGTGGTTTTGCCTACTTGTCGCGGTGCATGAATGATAAAGTAATTTTCTCCATCAATTAATGCTTTCAACTGAGGTAGTCGCCCTGTGGGAGAAAGCATATAGTGAATGTTGGCTTTGCACGGACCAGCAGTGTTAAATTGTTTAGCCATGATAAAGTATAATTTATAATTATAAAAATAATAAAGTACGTTTTACTTAGCGATCGCATTTTTCTAACTACGAATGAGGGTAATGGTGCGTCCCCTAGGACTAATAACCTTCTCCGTACTAATCCTCTCTCCCATGGGTGGTAAACCGGGACGGCGATCGAAAATCACTAACCAACCCGTATCTAATCCTAACCCATCTAAATATTTATCCAGTTGGGTTAAACCCTTAATTAAAGGATCCGACTTTCTTTCACGCCACAGCTTGATTTCCATACCCATCACCACCTTGCCATACCGTAAACAAATATCCATTCTCCCAGAACCAATGGCATATTCCCGTTCTAACGTACCACCACCATTTACCACCCGGTGTAAAAATGCCATTAATACCAAATGGGGAGCAATCTCATGGTAGGGCGCACTTCTGAGTAATGGTTCCCCATGTTGTCGCCAAAATTCCAGAAAAGCATTTAATAGAGCTTGGGGATTTAAACTATTGTCAGTATTTAACCAAGTGGGTTGAATTTGAGGTAAACTGTCCTGACTACCCTGGGATAAAACACGAGGGATCACCTCCTGGTAAATGGGATTGGCAATGGTTAGTCCACCCAAAGGACTACGCTTAACTAAGCCTAAATCTAGCAAAAACCGGCGATCATCCTCTGGGGTATCTG
>NZ_LMVE01000050.1:0-3050 GCF_001432185.1 Cylindrospermopsis sp. CR12
TTTTTCTATTGTCTACCATCTCTGTCTTGTCTAACCCCTCTACTACAATTACCAAAGAAGATTCTATTACTAATGCTATTAATCAATGGTTATATGGTAAATCTACACACTCTAAAAGAAGCTATAATAGGGTAATTCGTAGTTACATATCTTATTTAGATGATATCCATATAGCTAATTCTACTGCTTCTCATTTTAGAGATTACCAGGAATATCTCTATCAATCCGGTAAAACTATTAATACTATTAACACTTACACCAATATAATAAAATCCTTCTTTACTTTTCTTAGGGATGAGAGTGTACTTCCTACTAATATCACCCATCGTGTTAAATCTCCTAAGCCTGTCTCTGCTTTACGTGAAAGAATTTTAACTCGAGCAGAAGTAGATGCTATGATTACATTAGAAACTAATACACGTAATCGACTTATCTTACAGCTATTATTCTTTTGTGGACTTAGAGTTAGTGAATTAACTATACTTCTCTGGGCAGATATTAAAGATAATGGTTCTACTGCTTATGTTCATATTACTGGTAAAGGTAACAAACAACGCACTTTAATCATTCCTCCTTTACTATGGACATCTTTAAAGTCGCATAAAACTACTAATGAGTCTCCTGTATTTAAATCTCGCAAGGGTGGTAAAAATCTTACACAAAAAGCTGTTTGGGATATTAAGCACGCCAGATCCTGGCTGCACCGACGGGCTTTGTGTGGCAACTTCGCCTGCCAAATTGGGTTTCGGGATCTGATTTCGGGTCAGACTCCAGCAGTTGGACACGCTTTAGAATTTTTGGTTTCGTGCCGGTGGCACGACTAGGTGGAGATACAAACCATAGACGAGCAGCTTTTGGACGCTATGTAGCTGAAGCGGTGTTTTGGACACCTGCAGCCTTGCTACCAGGTTCTGGTGTTGTCTGGGATATGATCGATGGGAATTCTGCTCGCGTAACAGTCAGTCGCGGTGCATTATCTCAATCCGTGGATGTGTATGTCAATGCCAGCGGTCAACCTGTAGTTGTTCAGTTCATGCGATGGAACAATGCCAACCCGGAGAAAATTTACGGGTATCAGCCTTTTGGCGGTTATCTGTCTGACTTCCGTGAGGTGCAGGGTTTTACCATTCCATTCCGAGTGGAAGCTGGTAACCAGTTCGGTACTGATACCTATTTTCCCTTCTTTAGGGCCCAGCTCAAGGCGGTCAACTTTCCTGCAAACACAGGGCAAAGCCCCTAAAGGTTAAGCAAAGGGGAATTAATTGCCAAATCTCCCCCACTGCGTTTTAAAACTGGTAAATGAGGTTTTTAACCTGATGATTAAGTTGTCTATAGCTGACAATATAGACCTCCAAGTTATAGTGTCTATAAAGAACTAGGGAGCGGCGAATAGCTTGGATAATCCACTCCATTTTATTTCCGAAGGCTCCTCCTCCCAGCAGAGTTAGATAGATCTTATTATTTCCAGTCTCTTTAGCATTGAGTAGACCTGCACACAGAACCGCTTCATAGGAAGCTTCTAAGATGAATCTGGCAAAGGTTGCCCACTTTTCTGGTGGATGTGGAGAATAGGACACTGGTAAAGCTGAACAATATACTTGAGTAACAGAATGATTTGATGGGCCTATTGTCACTTCTGTATGCCACTGAATACCTATACGTAATAGATTCCTCAGTTCATCAAGTTCTACTTCATTACTGGAGTTTATGATACTGTTTATCTCCATCAGTCCATATTCAGAAACTAGTGCATACCCATTCTGCATTACCCAGAGTCGGTTATCTAAATTACCTAACTTTTCTCCGAGATCTGCAAGACAATCTATTTGATTTTCAGCCGTTTGACCAATTTTCCCATTGACATTTACAAAGTAATTTCGGTAAATTGTTCCAGCACCTGCTGCAATAGCACAGGCTGGACCCTGAGTTGGATCATACTCGTAGCGGGCGATACCTTGTTCTGGACTAACATTGGGGGAGATCATTTCTAGCAAATTAAATTGTGATGCTACTTGAAATAAAGCACCTGCATTGGATCTATCTATATGGATCTCTTGGACATTGGCAATAATGTCACGAACTGATATGGATCCAGATGGATTTATGGTGGAGCGAATCCGATTCCTCAATTCCTTTAAGGATGGAACCTCTAACCAACCACAGGTGTATTCTCTCTCGTTCACATGAGACTTTAATCGCGTTCCATCAACCGATAGGTTGCCACGAACTTGATCTGGAGACATCTCTTGAAAACCAGTTAGTGCTTCAAACCACATAGGATAGTTTGTCAAAATTTTTTCCTTAATTTTAAGGTCTATTTTTTTGAGTGACCAGCTTTTTTTTAAATAAGTACAAACTTCGTATTTAAGTATTATTGGATGCTCGTATTTTTACTCCCTCAACTACAGGCGATCGCCCTAACTACGAATAACGGTAATAGTGCGCCCACTAGGACTAATAACCTCCTCCGTACTAATTCTCTCTCCCATGGGTGGTAATCCAGGACGGCGATCGAAAATCACTAACCAACCAGTATGTAATCCTAAACCATCCAGATATTTATCCAGTTGGGTTAAACCCTTGGTTAGGGGGTCGGACTTTCTTTCACTTCCACTGGATTTAACCTTATAATCCCGCACATCCCGCATACCAATTAAACCCAGGGAATGGGGAAAACCATCCCGTAACTGTCGCAACACCGAAATCAACGTTTGATTTTGCAATGAGTCAATTTCATCAATAGAGCTGTTGGGAAATAAAAGCATATTTCCGGATGACAGAACTTCCCCCATCCCGATTGAATTTATGCTGCATCTAAATAGAAGTTCCATAGCCCTGCACTGACCAACATCAATTGATCATCAAAATCGGTCACACGATTCCTATATACAGAATGTACACAGTTATATCTCTTAATTCCAGAGTGAGCGTGCTCACACACAACTCGCTGACGACTGAGTTCTCGATTCTCCTCCTTTTGCTGCTGTGTTAACTCCTTACCTTTCGGTTTCTTGTGTGGTAAATGGACCAAATTCTTTCTCCAACCCATG